>JAEZSJ010000216.1 GCA_023443985.1 Verrucomicrobiota bacterium
AGTCGGGACAGAGTGTCCGTGCCATCTGCCACACCGCCTGCGCGACCACCGCCACCGCGGCGACCTTCAGGCCGTGCAACCATCCCGCGCCGCCCGGCGCGGCGCCCGCGCCGAAACCGGCGGCGAAGAGCAGCATCAGCACCGCCGAGGGCAGGGTGAACCCGAGCCAGGCAGCCAACGCCCCGCCCAAGCCGCCACGCTGGTAGCCGAGGGCGAAACCGAACTGGCTGCTCGCCGGCCCCGGCAGGAACTGGCAGAGCGCCACCAGATCGGCGAAGCCCGCCTCGTCCAGCCAGCGACGGCGCTCCACGTATTCTCGCCTGAAATACCCGAGATGGGCCACCGGCCCGCCGAACGACGTGAGCCCCAGCCGCAGCGCCACCGCGAACAGCCGGTGCGGCGGCGTGCGCGCGTCGGTCTCGGCGGCCTGCGCGGGATCGTCGGTTCTCCGTGGCACGGGTGCGACGATGCCCGCCGTCCTGCCCCGCGCGAACCGAAAGCGGGAAACAAAAATGGCGGCCTGTCGGCCGCCGTTGTTCTCGTTGCGGGAGCGGGACGGTGGCCCGCTCAGGCCGTCACTTGGCGGCGGCGCCGGCGAGCGAGAGCGTCAACTGGATCTCGTCGGAGACCTTGTCGGTGTACTGGCCGGCCTGGATGCCGAAGTCGGAGCGGCTGATCGCAAACTGGGCACGCAGGACGAGCAGGTCGCCCTTGAGCTCGGGTTTGTTGAGGCGCGCACCGAGCTTGTCCGGCAGGTGCGTGAGCGTGACGGGCACGGTGATCTCCTTGCTGGTGCCCTTCACGGTGAGCACGCCGGTGACCTCGCCCTTGAGGGAGGGGCCGGAGGCGGTCACGCGGCCAAGCTTCTTCGCCTCGAAGGTGATCTCCGGGAACTTCGCGACCTCGAGCCAGTTCGCACCGTGGAGGTGCTCGAGCATCGTCGGGTTGCCGACCGTCAGCGAGGAGGTCGCCAGCACGATGCGGCCGGTCGTGGCCTCAGGCGCGGCGGGGTCGAACGTCACCTGGCCGGAGATGCCGGTGCCCTGACCCGAAATCGACTCGAGCGGGGCGTCGAGGTGGAATTGGACGTTGTTCACCCCTTTGGGGTCCTTGAAGTCGAAGGTCTGCGGCGCGGCGAAGGCGGCGGAGCCGACGAGAGCGAGAAGGAGGGCGGCGGAGCGATGGATGGCAGTCATGTGGTAGTCTGGTTGTTGGTAGTCGCCTTGCGGCGGAAAAGGAAAGAGGCGGCCAGCAGCGCGCCACCGGCCGCGAGGCCGGCGAGCGGAGTCTCGACGCCGGGGACAAAGCGCTCCTGCCATTCGACCACGGTGAGCCCGGTGAACTCATCCGTGCGCTCGACGCCGACCCGGGTCTGCCACCAGCCCACGCGGGCCCCGGAGGCCAGCCACCAGAGCAGCGGAGCGAGGAAGAGCAGGAGGGCGGACCAACGGAGGAGGCAGCGCATGACGAGGAAGGAGGTTGGCGCACGGAAGCCGGATATGTCTTGATGTCAAGATTCCGGACGGGATTGTTCGTTTTCCGGGATTACGTCGGCCCCCGGCTCCGGTAGTCGGGTCCCGGCAGCGCTCAACCGTCCGAGCAGAATTCTCCTGCGATTCGCTCTGGACGAGTCGAAGCGCCGCTGGAATGCTCCGGCCTCCGTTGGCCGAACCCCCAAACCTCTCGGCCCCTCAACTTCGCATGAAAGTCCGCACCCTCCTCCTCGCTCTCGCCGCCAGTTGCGGCACCTTGCTTACCCCCGCTTTCGCCGAACCCGCCGCCAGCATTGCCGGCGAAATCGGCACCAACTCCGCCCTGCTCCAAGCGCGCATCACGCCGGAAATGCGCCAGGCGGCGGGCATCTCCGATCAGATCGAGGGTTGGGCCCGGTTCGAGGCGGCCGACAACCCCGAGTTCAACCGCCCCGTCGTGACGGAGTGGATCAAGATCCGTCCGGAAGACGACTACGTGATCAAGTACATGTTCGGCCGCATCTCCTCGGAGGCGCTTCGCGGCGGCCGCGCCTACTTCTGGCGCTACAAGTTCGGCCCGAACCCCGCCAAGGTCACCACCAGCGCCACCTTCTCCTTCCAGACGATGTCCGGCGCGCTCGGCTCCCGCCCGCTCCGCCTCGCCGTCGTGCAGGGCATCGATCTCGCCTCGCCCAAGCTCGGCACCGCGATCGACAACCTCATCGCCGCCAAGCCCGACTACGTCGTCTTCGCCGGCAACAGCGTCTACTACGACGCCCCCGCCGCCAGCGCCGCGACCACCCCGGAAGCGATGCGCGCCAAGTGGCACGCCCTGCTCGCGCAGCCCAAGGTCGGCGCGCTGCTCGGCCAGGTCGGCTCCTATTGGCTCAAGGACGACCGCGACTTCCGCTTCGCCGGCGCCGACTACACCGCCGGCAAGGAACCCAGCGCCGAGCTCGGCTCAGACATCTTCCGCGAGCAGGTGCCTGTCACTGATCCGCGCGACCCGGCCAGCCTGACCTTCCGCTCCGTGCAGGCGACCCGCGACCTCGCGCTCTGGATGCTCGAAGTTCGCGACTACCGCAGCCCGAACAACGCCCCGGACAACAAGGACAAGTCCCTCTGGGGCACCTCCCAGGCCGAATGGCTCTTCCGCACCCAGGTCAGCTCGCCGACCTTCTTCAAGATCGTCCTGCAGCCCACCGCGATCGTCGGCCCGGATGCCTCGACGGACTCCCACGTCGGCGCCTTCCGCAACGAGCGCCAAGCCTTCCTCGACCACGTGAAGGCCAACGATCTCGCCCAGAAGGGTCTCATCGCGATCGTCGGCGGCGACGCCCAATACCACTCGGTCTCCGCCGAGGGGCTTGAGGAGGTCTCCGTCGGATCCCTTACCACACCCACCCCCGCCGCGGCCCCAGCCGCCGGGGTGAAGGTCGCGTTCGCCCCGAGCCAGCCGGCCCCCGGTTTCGCCCTCGTCGAGGTCACCCCCGGCGTGGTCGCTGCCCCCGCCACCGCCGGCAAGGCCGCCGTCGAAGGCGTGCCGGCCAAGCTCACGGTCTCGCTCATCAACGCCGAGACCGGCGCGGTCCTGCACACCGTCGAGAAACTCGCCCCGGTCGTCACGAAGAAGTGACGCGCTGAGTCGGCCAAACGTTTTCTCCAGCCGCGTCGGCCCGTCCGACGCGGCTTTTTTGCGTCCGTTGCGCCGCACCGGACGCCCCGGCCGCCACGACCGGGCCGCGAGACCGAGTGGCGACGGCAAAAGTCGGCGACACGCCCCACCGCAAGCCGCACCCATCGCGCCGTGGACGATCCCGGGGCCCCGCCCCGCTGTTCGCGGCGGATCCTCCTGCCGCCAAAAGCCGCGAGACCGAGGC
>JAEZSJ010000256.1 GCA_023443985.1 Verrucomicrobiota bacterium
AGCCGCTCGTCGTCGAGCCGGCGGCGGTGCCGGGGGCGTTCCCGCTCGTCGAGCGCGCGCAGGCGGCGCCGCTGTGGTTCGATGCGCGCGATCACAAGGGCGTGATCCGGGCGATCGGCGACCTGCGGACGGACATCGAGCGCGTGACGGGGCTCAAGCCCGAGGTGACGGAGCGGCAGCCGGCTTCGGTGCCGCCGGTGATCATCGGCACGGTCGGCCGCAGCGAGTTGATCGACCGTCTGGTCGCCACGGGCCAGCTCGACGGCAGCAAGCTCGTGGGCAAATGGGAGAGCTTCATCATCGCGACCGTGGCGAAGCCGGTGCCCGGCGTGGAGCGCGCGCTCGTGATCGCGGGCAGCGACAAGCGCGGGACGATCTACGGCATCTACGAACTCTCGCGGCAGATCGGCGTGTCGCCGTGGCACTACTGGGCCGACGCGCCCGTGGCGCGCCGCGCGGAGCTGCACGTGAAGCCCGGCGCTTTCGCCTCGGGCGAGCCGAAGGTGAAATACCGCGGCATCTTCATCAACGACGAGGCGCCGGCGCTGCGGCGCTGGGCGCAGGAGAAGTTCGGCGGCATGGGCCCCGAGTTCTACGCCCACGTTTTCGAACTCCTGCTGCGTTGCCGCGCCAACTACCTGTGGCCGGCGATGTGGCTCCCGGTCTCGTTCAACGACGACTACCCCGAGAATCCGCGCCTGGCCGACGAGTACGGGATCGTCATGTCGACCAGCCACCACGAGCCGATGATGCGTTCGCACCACGAGTGGGAGCGCTACGGCAGCGGGCCGTGGAACTACGAGCGCAACGCGGCGAAGCTGCGGGAGTACTGGCGCGGCGGTTTCGCGCGCGTGCGCGACTACGAGAGCGTGGTCACCGTCGGCATGCGCGGCGACGGCGACGAGGCCATGGCCGAGGAGGCGGCGGTGCCGTTGCTGCAGCAGATCATCGCCGACCAGCGGCAGATCATCGCGGAGGTCACCGGAAAGCCCGCCGCGCAGACCCCGCAGGTGTGGGCGCTCTACAAGGAGGTGCAGGACTACTACGACAAGGGCATGCGGGTGGACGACGACATCCTCGTCCTCTTCAGCGACGACAACTGGGGCAACGTCCGCTTCCTGCCGCGCCCCGAGGAACGCGACCGCCCGGGCGGCTACGGCATGTATTATCATGTCGATTATGTCGGCGGGCCGACCTCCTACCGCTGGCTCAACGTGAGCCAGATCGAGCGCATCTGGGAGCAGATGACCCTCACCTACGAGGCGGGTGTGCACGGTCTGTGGATCCTGAACGTGGGCGACATCAAGCCCATGGAGCTGCCGATGAGCTTCTTCCTCGACCTCGCGTGGAACCCCGAGGCGATCACCGCCGCGGACCTGCCCGCGTACTACGTGAGCTGGGCGCGGCAGCAGTTCGGCGCCGAGCACGCGACCGAGGTGGCCGAGCTGCTCGCGCTCCACACGAAGTACAACGCCCGGCGCACGCCCGAGATGCTCGCGCCCGAGACCTACAGCGTGGGCCACTACCGCGAGGCCGACCGCATCGTGGCCGAGTACCGGCAACTCGCCGAGAGGGCCCGCGCGCTCCACGGGCGGCTGCCCGAGTCGCACAAACCAGCATTCTACCAACTGGCGCTCTTCCCGATCGAGGCGTGCGCCAACCTCAACGAGATGTACGTCGCCGCGGGCAAGAACGCCTACTACGCCGAGCGTGGCGCGGTATCGGCCAACTATTACGCCGACCGCGTGAAGGAGCTCTTCGCGCGCGATGCCGAACTCGCCCGCCGGTTCCACACCGAGCTGCTGGGCGGGAAGTGGAACCACATGATGTCGCAGACCCACATCGGCTACACCTACTGGCAGCACCCGCCGCTGAATCGGATGCCGGCGGTCTCGTATGTGCAGCCCGTGGAGGGCGCGGAGCTCGGTTTCCTCGTCGAGCACGGCGAGCGGCCGCGCTGGGGCTGGTTGGATGTCGAGGCCGACTGGAGCTTCACCCATGCGCTGCCGCCGGCCGACCGGAGCAACGACCAGCGGCCCTACGTCGAGGTGATCAACCGCGGTAGCCAGCCGTTGCACTACACGCTCACCCCGAAGCAGGAGTGGCTCCGCCCCGCGAAACGCGAGGGCAGGACCCGGTTCGAGGAGCGGATCGAGATCGCCGTCGACTGGCAGAAGGCGCCGCCCGGCCGCAGCGTGGGCGAGCTCGTGATCGCCGGCGCCGGCACCGAGTACACGGTGACGTTGCCGCTCCGCAACGAGCAGCCGGCGCTGGCCGGCGCCGTGGAGAACAACGGCGTCGTCGCCATCGAGGCGGCCCGCTACGACCGCGTGCAGCACGGCGCCGCGGCGCGCTGGATCACCGTGCCGAATCTCGGGCGCACGGTCTCGGCCGTCACCATCGCGCCGTCCACCGCCGCGAGCTGCACGCCCGGGGCGGACGCGCCGCGGCTCGAGTATGTCTTCACGCTGCTCGACGACGCGGCCGCGGTCTCTGTCGACGCCCACGTTTCGCCGACGCTCAACTTCCGGAAGGGGGAAGGGCTGCGCTTCGCCGTCGCGATCGACGACGGTGCGCCGGAGGTCATCAACATCAACGAGGGCGAGGATGTGCCCGACTGGACGTATCCGAAGTGGTGGAACGACGCGGTGAGCAACCGCATCAAGATCAAGTCCACCGCGCGGCAGCCGCTCGCTGCCGGCCGGCACACGCTAAAGGTGTGGATGGTCGACTCCGGTGTGGTGCTCCAGCGCTTCGTGATCGATGCCGGCGGCCTGAAGCCCACCTACCTCGGGCCGCCCGCGAGCTTGCGCGTGGCGGAGAACGCGGCGCGCTGAAGGCGAGCAGGCGAGATCCCGCCGAGGGCGGGAAACGGCATGCCGGGCAGGAGGAAAAGCTTGCCCGGATGCC
>JAEZSJ010000366.1 GCA_023443985.1 Verrucomicrobiota bacterium
CCCTCGCCCAGCGTTGCGCCCAGGCCGCCCGCGAGACGACCTCCAGCATCGAGGACTCGATCCAGAAAGCCGGCCACGGCGTCGCCATCTCCGGCAAGGTCGCCACGTCGCTGCAGCAGATCGTCGAGCATGCCCGCAAGGTTGATGAACTGATCGCCGAGATCGCCACCGCCTCCAAGGAGCAGACTCAGGGTCTGAACCAGATCGTCACCGCCGTCGCCCAGATGGACAAGGTGACACAGAGCCTCGCCGCCGGGTCGGAGGAGACCGCCGCCTCCGCGCAGGAGATGCACGGTCAGGCGCTCGCGCTCGAGAGCGCGGTCGCCCAACTCGACGTCTTGGTCGGCAACGCCGCGGCCCCGAGCGGGCCCGCTGCGGGCCCGACCACGCCCACGCCCGCGCCCGCGCCGCGCACCGCGCAACCGCCGGCTCCCCTGCCCGCGCACAGCGCCCGTTGACGCCGCCGCTCCGGATCCACAAATCACCTACAACCGAGGCGCACGGCAGCCGTGCTCGCGACTGTGCACCCGTCGGGCCCGGTTGCGTCGCAGTCCGGGCCGAGCCGGTGCCGGTGAATGTGCAGGCGCGGAAGACCGGCCATGTCATCACTCCGCCAGTCCGTCCCTCGGCGATCCGCCGAATCGTTGCGCCTCAGCCCGTCGCCCCGAGGAACGGCTTGAGCTCGTCCAAGGTGCGCTCCATCGCCCCCGTGTTGGCCTGATGCCAGGCACGGGCCGCGGCCGCCATCGCCGCCCGGCGCTTGTCGTCCTTGAGCAGCGCGAGCCCCTGGTCGACGAGCTCGACCTCGTCGGCGACCCGCAGGGCCGCGCCACACTGGAGCAACGCCTCGCACGCCGGCCGGAAGTTGCTCATCGCCGGACCGAAGAGGATCGGCTTCTCCAGCAACGCCGCCTCGATCGGCGTCTGGCCGCCCTCGTTCGGCGGCAGGCTCTTCCCCACGAAGACCAGGTCGGCGACCTGCGTGAGCCGCTGCAGTTCGCCGGTCGTGTCGCCCACGCACACGTCGACCAGCCCCACCGCCTGGCCCCGCGAGCGGAAATGCCAGTTCAGCGGCCGGGTCTGGAGCAGCGTCTCAATCTCTTCACGACGCTCCGCGTGGCGGGGCACCAGCAGCAGCTGGCAGATCACGCCGTCGCGGCGCGCCCGCTCGAGCAACCGGAGCAGCGCCTGCTCCTCGCCCGGCCACGTCGACGAGCCGAGGATCGTAAGCTGGTTGTCGGCGAGTCCCAGTTCGCGCCGAAGCATCGCGCGCTCCCACACGTCGAGCGCCGGGATGCCCACGTCGAACTTCAGGTTGCCGGTGGTCACGAGCTTCCCGGCGGGCACGCCGAGCGCGCGGAACCGCTCCGCGTCCTGCGCCGAGGAGGGCAGGATGCGCACGATCTTCCGGTAGAGGCGGCCGGCCAGCGGCCGCACCGTATTCAGACGGCGGAAACTCCGGTCCGACAGCCGCGCGTTCACGAGCACCACGGGCACGCTCCGCCTCGCGGCCTGCGCGAGGTGCTCCGGCCACAGCTCGCTCTCGGCCAGCAGCACGAGGTCCGGGCGGACCCGCTTCCAGGCGCGGCGGCTGAAGAGCCACCAGTCGAGCGGGAAGTAGCCGATGCCGACGGTGGCCGCGCCGAACTTCTCCCGCGCGAGCGCGAAGCCGGTGCTGGTGGTCGTGGTGAGAAAGACCTCCGCGCGACCGCCTTCCGTCAGCCGCTGCAACAGCGGGCCCATCGCCAGCACCTCGCCGACGCTCACCGCCTGCAACCAGATCCGTGGCACGCCCGGGCGTTTCGGCGGCAGCGCCGCCCCTCCGCCAAACCGCTCGCCGAAACCGGTGCGGTAGCCGCCCCGTTTCAGCATCCGCCGCAGGTAGAACGGCGCGGCCAACAACATCGCGGGCAGGAAGAACAGGCGGTAGATCCAGAGCATGGAGGTGGGAACTCCCAAAATCGGAGGCCTCGCGATCCGGCTCAAGCTCAGGATTGGCCCGTCCCGTCGCCGCCCGGTTGGTCCGCCCCATCGACCGCCCATCCACGCCCGGCTTGTGCCGGACCAGGCTCTCCGCCATCACTCGCGGGCCATGAAGCATCGTACCCTGCTCGCCTTCGCGTTGCTGCTCGCCTTCGGGTCGGTCTCCGCCGCGCCGTTGCGGCCCCCGATCACCGACTGGCCGCACGCGACCAGCGACCTGCCCGTCGATTCCGCCATCGCCTGGGGCCGCCTGGACAACGGCCTGCGCTACGCGATCCTGCCCAACGCCGAGCCGAAGGAGCGCGTGAGCGTGCGGCTGCTCGTGCAGACCGGCGCGCTCATGGAGACCGAGTCCCAGCGCGGCCTCGCCCATTTCATCGAGCACATGGGCTTCAACGGCACGCGCAACTACCCCCCCGGCCAGCTCATCGAGTACTTCCAACGGCTCGGCATGGCCTTCGGCCCCGACACCAACGCCTCCACCGGGTTCGACCGCACCCAATACCAGGTCGAGCTGCCGAAGAACGATCCCGACTCCCTGCGCGAGGCCTTCAAGGCCCTGCGCGACTACGCCGACGGCAACCTCTTCCTCCCCGAGGAGATCGAGCAGGAGCGCGGTGTCATCCTCGCCGAGAAACGCGACCGCGACTCCGCCGACTTCCGCGCGATGCTCGCCGAATGGGAATTCCTCCTGCCCGCGACCGTCCTGCCCCGGCGCTTCCCGATCGGCGCCGAGGAGGTCATCCGCTCCGCCCCGCGCGAGCAGTTCCTCGACTACTACAACACCTGGTACCGGCCGGAGCGCATGGCGCTGGTGGTGGTCGGCCCCGTCGACGCCGCCACCGTCGAGCCGCTGATCGCGGCGGCCTTCGGCGACATGGCCAACCGCGCGCCCGCCCGCCCCGAACCCGAACTTGGGACCGTCGATACGCCCGCAAAGGTCGCCGCGCAGGTGCATCGGGATCCCGAGCTGCCGCGCGTGAGCATCGGTATCCAGACCGTCCGGCCCTACGCCTTCGAACCCGACACCGCCGCGAACCGCCTCAAGTACCTTCCCCGCTCGCTCGCCTACACGATGATCAACCGGCGCCTCGGCGAACTGGCCAAGAAGGAGGGCGCGCCGTTCACCTCCGCCCAGGCGCACACCGGTGAGACGCTCGACTTCCTCTCGAACAGCTCGATCGAGATCAACACCACCAAGGCCGAGCAATGGCGCGCCGCGCTGGCCGTCGCCGAACAGGAACTGCGCCGCGCGCTCGAGCACGGCTTCCAGCCCGCCGAGCTGCGCGAGGCGACCGCCAACATCGCCAACGCCCTCGACGACGCCGTCAAGCAGGCGCCCACCCGCCGCTCGCCCGCCCTCGCCGCCGCCCTGCTCGGGACGATCTCCAGCGGCAACGTCTTCACCCACCCGGTCGCCGAGCGCGACCTCTTCAAGCCCGCCCTCGCCCGCGTCACGGTCGACGACTGCCTCGCCGCCCTGCGCGCCGCGTGGGACCTCCCCGGCCGCCTCATCTTCGTCGCGGGAAACCTGCCGGCCGAGGTCGACGCCGCGGCCGTGACCGCAGCGTTCGAGGAAAGCCGCGCCACCGCCGTCTCCGCGCCAGCGAAGATCGAGGAGGCGCAATGGGGCTACACCGACTTCGGATCCACCGGCGCGATTGTCGCCCGCCGCGAGATCACCGACCTCGGGATCCTCCAGGTCGACTTCGCCAACGGCGTCCAGCTCAACCTCAAAAAGACCGACTTCCAAGCCGCGAGCATCGTCCTGACCGCCCGGTTCGGCGGCGGCCTCCTCACCATGCCGGCCGACAAGCCCGGCCTCGACATCTTCACCAACTCCGCCGCCGGTCTCATGGGCCTCGGCAAACACAGCTCCGACGACCTCCGGCGTATCCTCGCCGGCCGCTCCGTCGGCGGCGCGTTCGCCGTCGACAAGGACGCGTTCACCGTCTCCGGTGCCACCACGCCGCAGGACCTCGAGCTCGAGCTCCAGCTCCTCGCCGCGCAGGCCACCGACCCCGGTTACCGCCCCGAGGCGCAGCGCCTGCTCGTGCGCGGCATGGCCCAGTACTACACGCGCCTCCAGCACATGCCCGAGGGCCTCTTCCCGCTCGAGATCCAGCGCGCGCTCGCCGGCGGCGACGCCCGCTTTGGTCTCCCCGCCCTCGATACGCTCTCGGCCTACACGATGGACGACATCCGGGGCTGGCTCGCACCCGAGCTCGGCCGCGGCCCGCTCGAGTTGAGCATTGTCGGCGACCTCGATGTCGAGACGACGATCGGCTTCGTTGCCAAGACATTCGGCGCCCTTCCCGCCCGCTCCGCGAAACCCGACTACGCCGCGCAACGCCGGGTGAACTTCCCCGCCGCAGGCTTCGCCGCCGAACGCAAGGTCCAGACCGAGATTCCCCGCGGCAACGTGTTCGTCTTCTGGCCCACCGACGACGCCCTCGACGCCCCCCGCAACCGCCGCACCAACATCCTCGCGAACATCGTCGACGACCGCCTCCGCCT
This sequence comes from Verrucomicrobiota bacterium, assembly GCA_023443985.1. GTDB lineage: Bacteria > Verrucomicrobiota > Verrucomicrobiia > Opitutales > Opitutaceae > CAJCBL01. The sequence continues at coordinate 4,501 of JAEZSJ010000366.1, forward strand.
CAAGATCCGCGAGGGACTCGGCGGCGCGTACAGTCCCTCGGTGGGCAACAGCGGCAGCGACACCTTCCCCGGCTACGGCTACCTAGTCGTGCAGATCGGCGTCGAACCCGCGCAGGCGCCCACCATCCTCGCCGCCGTGCGCGAGATCGGCGAAGCCCTCCGCGCCGCCGGCGCCACCGACGACGAACTGCAGCGCGCCAAGGAGCCCGTGCTCACGAGCATCCGCGAGAGCGCGCGCACCAACACCTACTGGCTCTCCGCAGTCCTCGCCGCGTGCCGCGAGCAACCACAGCGCCTCGACTGGGCGCGCAACCGCACGAGCGACATCGCAGCGATCACCCGCGACGAGATCAACGCCCTCGCCGCCGAATACCTCCGGCCAGAGCGCCAGATCAGCTACATCGTCCTGCCGGAGCCGCTGGCCGGAGCCCCCGAAGGCGGACTCCCGCCACCGAGCGCCCCGCCGGCGCCCCCGCCGCCCGCGGCAAAATAGCACACGGCACGCGACTCCTCCCCGGCCAGGTCTTCACCGACCTGGCCTTTTTATTTCCGGGCCACGCGACCTCGCCCGCAGGCTCCTCGTGACGGGAGCCGTAGGGCTTTCGCCGTTTGGCGCAGCGAACAGCGCGATGAACCCGCGCAACACGGCGCCACGACTCCACCCGCTCCCAACGCACGCCAACTCCACGTGGGGTGCGCCAACGCCGAGCCTCGCCGACC
>JAEZSJ010000384.1 GCA_023443985.1 Verrucomicrobiota bacterium
GGCCCGGGCGCGGCGGCCCGCCGCGAGGTCTGTTGTTGCACTCCGCCGCCGCGGCACCCTTGCTTGCGCCTCCGCCCCATCCGACCGACGCCATGTCCCGCCACTCCGACAGCTACAAACCCCTCACCGAACAGGAGCTCTACGAGCTCGCCCATTTTCTCGAGTCGCCGCTGGTCCCGCCGACGACCATGCGCCTCTCGGCCGTGAACGGCCTGCTCACCTCGATCATCATCGGCCCGCGTCCGATCCCGCCCAACGTGTGGATGAACTACATCTGGGGCCAGGGGCAGCCGCGCTGGCAGTCCCAGCAGCAGGCGGAGCTCGTCGCCTCCCTGCTCGTCCGCCACCTCAACACGGTCGCGTTGCTGCTCGCCGCCACCCCGCCGCGGTATGCCCCGCTCACCTACACCCGCCAGGCCGACGGCCAGTCCACCGAGATCGTCTCCGACTGGTGCTTCGGCTTCTGCTGCGGCGTGAAGCTCGACAACGAGGCCTGGAAGCCCGTGCTCGGCTCGAACGTCGAGGCGTTCATGGCGATCATCCGCGCCTACCTCGAGCCCGAGAAGGAGGTCCACGCGCAAATCCTTTCCCGGCTCTCCGCCGAGGACGGCAAGCCCTCCCAGGTGATCGCCACCTGCGTGCTCGAGCTGCATCGTTTCTGGCTGGCGCGCCAGCCGAAGAAACCCGCCGCCCCCGCCGGCAGCGCCATGCCGCTCCCGCTCAAGATCGGCCGCAACGACCTCTGCCCTTGCGGCAGCGGCCGCAAATACAAGAACTGCTGCGGCAGCGGCACCACGCACACCGCCGAGACGGAGCCGGCGCCCGCGGCCCCCAAGGCCTGATCCGCCCAGCCCCCCCGCCCCGGCTTTCCCGCCGGGGCTTTTTCGTGCCCGGCCGACACCGCACGGGCGGTCGGCCCACGGGTGGGCGCCCCCTGCGCCGGCATCAACCTTCGCCGCGGTGCCGGCCCTGGCGCTTCGTGTTGCGGGTCGTCATACCACGCCGGGCGGCAAGCTCCGCCAGCGCCTCCTTCGCCACGTGTGGACGCACTGCCCCCGGCACCTCCAGATAGCCGATGCGGCGGCAGTCGCGGTACAACGCCGCGGCCACCGGCTCCGCCCCGAGGCCCCGTTCCTGCACGAGAAACTCGAACACGCGCGCCATCGTGCGGCTCAGCGCGAGCGCATGGTGCCGCCCTTCTTGCGCGAAGAACCAGTCGCTGAACCGCAGAAACTCCGCGAACGGCGACGCCGGTTCCCCTTCGCGCGCGGCGCAGCCCAGCGCCGTCGCCACCGCCACCGCCCCGGGCGAGGCCGCCCCGCTCCAGAAGAGCGGCAGCGTCTCCACGAAGTTGCCGCTGTTGCCGACGAGGTCCCAGTAGCGCGCAAACCGCCGGAGCCGCTGCACTGTGGCGAAGTCGATCACGCGGTTGCGCAGGAGCTCGTAGGGCGGCGCGGGCGAGTAGACCATCGCCTCCGGCCCGTCGTGCCGCGCGATTGGCGCACCGCGGAGGCGTTTCAGCAGCCCGACTTGGATCTCGTGCGGGGCGAGCGCGACCAGCCGGTCGAACCCGGCGCCGAAGCCCGCCGCGGTCTCGCCGGGGAGGCCGACGATGAGGTCGGCGTGCAGGTGCGCCGGCGTGTGTGCGCGGAGGAAGCGGAAGTTCTCCTCCAGTTTCGCGGGATCCTGCCGCCGGTTGATCGCCGCCGTGACCGCCGGGTCAAAACTCTGGATACCGATCTCGAGCTGCAGCGAACCGGCCGGAAAACGCGCCAGCAGCTCGCGCAATTCCACCGGCAACCGATCCGGCACCATCTCGAAGTGCAGGAAGATCCCCGCATACCGCGGCGCGACGGGCTGATAGCACCCATCCGGAAACGGTGGGGCGGGCTTTACGCCCGCCAGTCGGGCGTCGCTGGCGGACTTCGCGTCCACCTCCGCCATCCGCGCGAGGAAGAACTCGAGGATCCGCCGGCTCGTCGGCAGGTGCAGGTTGAACGTGCGGTCGACGAACTTGAAATGACGCACCCCGCGCGCAAGCAGCCGCTCCAGCGCCGCGAGCACCGGCTCGAGCGGCCAAGGCCGCACCTGCGCGTCGAGCGACGACAGGCAGAACTCGCACGAGAACGGACACCCGCGCGACGCCTCCACGTAGACGAGCCGGTGCGCGATGTCCTCGTCGGTGTATTCGTCGTAGGGCAACGCCAGCGTCGCGAGGTCCGGCGGCGCAGCGGCGATGATCTTCGCCGGCGCGGCGCCGCCCGCCAGCACCGCGCGGCAGACCTCCGGCAGCACCCGTTCGCCCTCGCCGCGGATCGTGCAGTCGGCCAGCCGCACGATCTCCTGCGCCTCGGGCTCGTGGCTCACCTCCGGCCCGCCGAGGACCACCACGAGCTCCGGCCGCACGCGCTTCAGCAACGCCACCAGCTCCGTCGTGGGGCCCACGTTCCACACGTACACGCCGAGCGCGACGATCCGCGGCTCCAGCGCCAAGATACGCTCCGCCACGTCGAGCGGCCGCTCCTGGACCGTGAACTCGGCCACGACCGAGCGCCCGCGCAGCTCGCCCAGGTTCGCCCGCAAGCAGCGCAGCCCGAACGAGGCGTGGATGTACTTGGCGTTGAGCGTGGCGAGGACGATCTCCGGCATCGGCGCCGCCACCGTAGCACCCGCGCCGCGCATGCAAAGGGGCAAACGCCAGCCGCACGCGTCCCACCGTTTCCTTCCGCACACTCGCCGCGCCGCCGCCCTCCAGGAACTTGTCACGTAATACGTGACAAGTTCCGGACGCGCGGCTCTCCAGCAGGGCCGGTCCGCAGCGCCTGCGCACCGCACCGTCCGTCGACTGGCGGGACCGGCGGCGTTTCCGCGTCCGCTCCCGCACGCCCTGCGGCCGATACCGGCCGCTGCGACCATCCTCGCCGCCCTCGAGGCCAAACGCATGGTCCATGCGGAGAAGACGCCGCGGGAGCTGCCGCAGCCCGGACCTCCCGCGAAATCTAGGCCGTGCTGCCCGCGCCAGTCCGCGCTGCGTTCTGTGCGTAGCAGTGGTCGCAGCACGGGTGCCCTTCCATCAGCGTCTGCGTGCGCCGGAAGGCGATCGCCGGATTGAAGCCAGCGGTCATACCGATATCGGCGCCGCAGAGGAGCAGCGTCATCCAGTCCTCGGCCCCGAGCTCGCGCGCCACCGCGACGTGAGGACAATGCGTGCATCGAAACTGCACCTCATCGGCTAAATTTCGGTACGCGAATTCGAAGCCGGCCCTCCCCAGCGGCTCCCAGAGCAGCCGGATCAGATCCTCGATTCCATTGCCGGGCTGCTGCGCGGCTATCGCTTCCCAATCACGCCGGGCGTTCTCGTGCACGATGATCCGGACGACCTCGGACACCGTCGAACCGAACTGTTCCCGCAGCCCGTCGAGCAGCGCGATCGGATGCACCTCGCCCCAACGCCGCCCGAGCTCGGCCGCGATCGCCTTCTCCCCGGCTCCGGCAAACAAGGCCACGTTCGGCCGCCGGAACCAGTCGGTCAGCCAAGGGTAGAGCCGGCGGAACGCATCGGCGTCGAGGGGCGCAGGGGAGTCCACGACGCCACGCTGGCGGCATCTCGCGCCGGGACAAGCCGCCGCGCGCCGCCGGCGTCCGCATTCCGCGGTTTCCTTCCCCGGCCGGGTCGCTTTCACTGGCGGCTTGGACAACGAGTGCCAGTTCTCCCCCGACCGCCGCCATCGCTACAGCCTGATCCATCGCTGGAACCCGCTTTTCGGCGACAAGCTCATCCTCTGGATCGGCCTGAACCCCAGCACCGCCGACGAGGCCAAGCTCGACCCCACGCTCACGCGCATCGCCGATTTCTCCAAGCGCGCCGGCTTCGACGGTTTCTGGATGGCCAACCTCTTCGCCCTGCGCACGCCCTACCCGGACGAGATGATGAAGGCCGACGACCCCGTGGGGCCGGAGAATGATGCCTGGCTGCTCCGCGCCGCCGAACGCTGCGAACGCATCGTCGCCGCCTGGGGCGTGACCGGCACCTACCAGGCCCGGGCCGACGCCGTCGTGCGCCTGCTCGCCGGGCGCGAGCTCAGCTGCCTGGGCACCACGCAGGACGGCCACCCGCGGCATCCGCTCTATGTGCCGGCGAGACAGGGCTTCGAGCCTTGGCCTGGAGCGTGATCCCGGCACCGCGCGGGCGTGGTTGCGGTCCGCCCCGTCCGGCTCACCGGGCCCACGGCGGTCGCTCCTGCTTCGCCGCCACTGCGCCCAATGCCTCCGGCGTCCACGCCGTGGGGCGGACGAGAATGCGGTAGCGCAACGCGAGCGTGGCGCCGGGCGCGAGCGTGAGCGGTTGCGGCGCGAGGAGCGCCGCGCACGCAAAACGCATCCGCGGCGCGTTGGCGACATACCAGGGGAGCGCCGCGGGGGAAGCGGTGGCGGGGTCGAGGTTGAGGATCGCGACGCCACCGAGGTCGTGCCCCTCGCGCCGCACGTTGTGACCGAGCACCGCGGCCCGCGGCCGGGCGCGGTCGCTCGCGTAGTGTTCGACCACGCCCTCCTGCGTGACGACCGTCAGCACCGCGGGCGCCGGTGGGGCGCGGAAACCGAGTCCGCCGTAGCCGCCGTTCACCTGTCCGCCGGGTTCGCCGGGCATCGGGGTGCGGTCGAGCACCACGCCCTCGCTGCCGGCGACGAAGTCCGCGGCCCAATCGATCACGAAGCCGCCATCGGACTCCGGCGCGGCGACGCGGACCACCCGATGCTCGGTGAGCTCGACGCGCCCGCCCGGGTGCATGTAGGTCAGCTCAAGGCGGATGGTGGCGTGGCCGGCATCATCGGTCTCGAGCGAGGGCGGCGTCCAGCGGGTCGCGCCCGCGGCGCGCGCCCCGGGCCCGGTCTCCTCCCAGTAGTTCACGCCGTTGATGAACTTCCAGGAAAACCACAAGCCGTAGTGCCAGACATGATCCGCCGGGCGGACCTCGACGAGGTTCTCGCCGCCCGGCGCCAGCGTGGCGAAATGCGGCTTGCCGTGACGCGGGTCGAAGGAGAACTCCCACAGGACGCGGTCCTCCCGCAGCCAGGCGAGCGAGCGGTCGTCGCGCCGCCACTCGGCGCGGGAGGAGAACGCGGCGGTTGCACCCATGAGGGCGAGCATGGCGGGACGCAGGGAGACCATGAGCACATTCTACACGAATCGTCCGCTCCGGCCGGCTTTTCTCTCGCGCCGCCCGGCGCCGCCCTTGAACCGTCGCGGACCGGAGCCGTTGGGACAGATGCGGGATTCCCGCCTTTGATGCCGACACAATCACGCAATTCCTCCCGGAGCCTCGGCCGGACCCTTGTCCGGGAAGCGGCGTAGCGACACGCCGGCCTTCGTTCCCGGTCGATCCACCGCCGTCCGTCGCCCGCCGCCAGTCCGCACCCGGTGCACCGCCTTCGTCCGAAGCCGCGGCGCATCCGGGCGGCCGTGCATTGCATCCCGCGCCCTGTCGCGCGTTCCACCACCGGGGAAACCACCTCCGACCGTGTTTTCCCAATGTCGCATCCTTCGTCACGACCCGCCGACGGGTCGCCCGACCTCGACCGCGCCCCGTGGCGCGAGCCGCGCCCCGCCGCGCGTCCTTCGTATTTGAAATGTCGCCACTGCGGCCTCGAGTTCTCGCTCGACGCCCCCGGCACCCGCCACCGCAACCACTGCCCGCACTGCCTCTGGAGCGTGCACCTCGACGACACCCCCGGCGACCGCGCCTCGCTCTGCCGTGGCGGCATGGAGCCGATCGCGGTCTCCGCCGACGCGCGCGGCGAGTGGCAGGTGCTGCACCGCTGCGGCACCTGCCACACGATCCATATCAACCGGGTGGCCGGCGACGACGACGAGCGCGCGCTGCTCGCCCTCGCGGTGCGGCCGCTCACACGCGTGCCGTTCCCGGTGTAGCGCCGGTCGGCAGCTTTGTTTCGCGCGCGGGCGGGTTCCGGCTTCCTTGGGGGCCATGAGAGCCGCCCCGCTCGCGCACGCCCACCGCATCACCGACGGCCGCAGGTTCCGCCTCGCCGATCACGACCCCGCCGACACCGGCACCCTCACGTCGAAGAAGCCGGCGGTCGCCGCGTTGAAGAAGGCGCTCGCGCGACTGGACGAGCTGCAGGAGCGGTTGTACGCGCAGAACCGCTGGAGCGTGCTGCTCATCCTGCAGGCGATGGATGCGGCCGGGAAGGACAGCGTGATCGAGCACGTGATGTCCGGGCTGAACCCGCAGGGTTGCGAGGTGTACTCCTTCAAGGCGCCGAGCGACGAGGAGCTCGACCACAACTTCCTCTGGCGTTGCGCGTGCCGCACGCCGCGGCGCGGCCGGATCGGCATCTTCAACCGCTCCTACTACGAGGAGACGCTGATCGTGCGGGTGCACCCCGAGATCCTCGCCCGCGAGAAGCTCCCGCCGGCCCTGGTCACCAAGCGGATCTGGGAGGAGCGCTTCGAGGACATCCGCGCGTTCGAACGCCACCTCGCCCGCAGCGGCACGGCGGTCCTGAAGTTCTTCCTCCACCTGTCGCGCGAGGAACAGCAGCGGCGGTTCCTCGCGCGGCTGGAGACGCCGGCGAAGAACTGGAAGTTCTCCGCCGGCGACCTCGCCGAACGCGACCGCTGGGACGACTACATGGCGGCCTACGAGGAGACGATCCGCGCAACGGCGACGGACGAGGCGCCGTGGTACGTGGTGCCCGCGGACCGCAAGTGGTTCACGCGACTGGTGGGCGCACAGGCGCTGGTCGCGCGGCTCGAGGAGATCGAGCCGCGGTTTCCCGCTTTGCCGCCCGAGGAGATGCGGCGCCTGCGGGCGGCGCGCAGCGCGCTCAAGCAGCAGGGCTGAGGCCGGACCTCAGAAGCGGTAGGCGAAACCGACCTTGGCGACCGGGTACACATCGTGCCCGTCGTTGATGTCCTTCTCCTCGCGGCGCAGGTCGCGGAGGAAGGCGGGGTCGTTCGCGAGCGGGCCGGTCGCGGTGAGCTTCGCATCGTAGTTCGAGGTGAACATCACGCCGAAGTTCGTGTGCAGGCCGAAGCCGCTCTCGCCGAACCACCAGGTCCAGCCCACGCCGATGTAGGGCGCGACCTCGGTGCCCGTGTCGAGGCGCCCCGTCACGGACGTGATCTCCGTGTTGCTGTAGTCGTGATCACCGATCTCATACACCTGGCCGCGGCGGGCGCGGGCGGTGACGGCGAAGCGGTGGTTGTACACGACCGCACCCGCGGAGACATGGAAGTGTCCGCCCCACGGCGACCAGTCCACGGTGGCGGCGAAGTTGGAGGTGCGCAGGTCGGCGTCATACCGGGCGCGTTTGCTCTTCAGGTTGTCGCCGTTGAAGTCGAGGTAGCCGTAGCTCAGGGCGAAGTTGAACCGTTCGGACGGGGTGTACTGGAGGACCGGGCCGAAGCCGGTCGTGCCGCCCTCCAATCCAAGGGAGAAGGGCGACCGCTCGGCGGCCGCGCAGGGGCCGGCCCCGGCCAGGGCGGTGGCGGCGACCGCCAGCAGGGCGGCCATCTTCGAAAGACGCAGGAATCGTGTGTGGCAGGTCATGCGTCGCCAGAGATCATGACAGCGGCCCATACCCACCACCCGAATTCAACGAACGGCGGAACCCGCGGGACGAGCGGCCGATCCCGCCCGCGGCCGGGAGGCCGCGAACACGCAGTCGGTCACGCCCGGCGGCGGAAGCGCACCGTGAGCACGATGATCGCAAGCGCGAGCACCAGCGTGATCGCGTTGGAGAGGATGATCGGCCACGCGCCCATGATCACCCCGTAGGCCAGCCAGAGCACCACGCCGAACGAGAACGCGGTGAACGTGACCAGCGAGATGCCCTCGGCGTTGCGGGTCCGCCAGAGGCGGACGACCTGCGGCACGAAGCAGCCGGTGGTGAGCGTCGCCGCGCTCATCCCGAGAAGATCGACAAGTTTCATGGGAAAGCGACGAAGGGCGAGGCGAGCAGCAGCTCGACCCCGCGCGCGAAGGCCGACTCCGCGCAGCCCGCGGGTGCTGTCACCGTGGCTCGGCTACGCACCTCGGGGCGCGCGTGCGGCATCGCGACGGAAAAGCCGGCCCAGTCGAAGAGCGGCACGTCGTTGTCGGCGTCGCCGAAGGCGGCCACGCGTGCCGCCGGCAGGCCAAACTCCCGAGCGAGGGCCGCGGTGCCGGTCGCCTTGTTCACGCCGCGCGGCACGAACTCGAACACTTCCCGGTGCGAGCGCACCGTCTCCGCGGTCGCGGGCCGGCAGTGTTCCACCCCGCCGCGCGCGAGAAACGCGTCCAGCGCCGGCTCGCCGCCGATCCACATGACCTTGAACACCCGCTCGTCGCCGAGGGCATGCGAGGCGACGACATCGATCGGGGTCGCGGTGATGCGGCGATAGCGGTCGATGTCGGGTCCGTCGAGCGGCGTGCGTTCGCCGTTCTCTGTGTAGGTGATCACGCCGAAGCCGGCCGCGAGCCCAGCGGCAACCACCGGCGCGACATCGGCCGGCGGGAGAAACTGCTGCACGAAGATGCGCTTGCGCCCGGGGTCGCTCGCCTCACAGCCCTGACACGACACCAGGCCGCGCACCAGTGGCAGGTTCCGGGCGATCCCCGCCATGTTGAGAGCATGCCGCCCGGACGCCAAAACGATGGCGAAACCGGCCGCCGCCAGCCGTTCGAGCGCCGCTTGGTTCTCATCGCCGATCACGCCATCGTGCCCGAACAACGTGCCGTCGAGGTCAATGGCGGCGATGAATCTGCATGTTTGTGCGGTTTTCAACTTGTGATCGCGCAACAATCGGCAAGTATCCGCTCGACTCAAGCAAATTCCGGCATGCTTGCCCCTGAACGCCACGAAACGATCCTCAGCCTGCTTCGCGCGAAGGGCCGCGTCCATTCGGCGGAGCTCAGTCGGCAACTGGCGGTCTCCGAGGACACGATCCGGCGGGATTTGGCGGCGCTGGCCGGTGAAGGGCTGCTGATGCGCACGCACGGCGGCGCGGTGCCGCGGTCGACGACCAAGCTCGAGTTCCACGCCCGCTCGCAGGAGCACAAGGCGGAGAAGGCCCGGCTGGCGCGCCGCGCCGCGGAGTTCGTGCACCCCGGGCAGGTGGTGCTCTTCGACGCGGGCTCGACGGTGCTCGCGGTGGTGCAGGCGTTGCCGCGCGACCTGCAGTTCACGGCTGTCACCCACAGCGTCGCCGCCGCGGCGGCGTTGGCCGAGCTGCCCGGCGCCGATGTGTTGTTGCTCGGCGGGCGGTTGATGAAACGCGGGCTGAACACCGTCGGGGCCGAGGCGATCGACGCGTGCCGGCGGGTGCGGGCCGACCTCTGTTTCCTCGGGGTCGCGGCGCTGGACCCCGATGGCGGCATCACCGATCCGGACTACGACGAGAGCCTGATGAAACGCACGCTGCTCGAGGTCGCGGCGAAGACCATTGTCATCGCCACGGCGGACAAGCTCGGCAGCGCGTGTCCGTTCGCGGTCGCCCCGGCCGCGGCGATCGACGTGCTGGTGACGGAGCCGTGCTCCCCGCCCGCCGTGCTCGACGGCCTGCGTACGGCCGGAGTCGGGATCGACCTCGTGGAGTAGGCCCGCGCCCGGGGCGGACCAAACGCACAGGCCGCGCTGCCCGGGGCAACGCGGCCTGGAGGCGGCAACGCCGATCGGGACGCGGCCGCGT
>JAEZSJ010000413.1 GCA_023443985.1 Verrucomicrobiota bacterium
CCGCGGCCCTGGCCCTCGCGACCGACAAGGCGCGCGACGCCGAGGCGGTCTGCCGCGCCTCGACGGAGGCGCACGTGCGCCGCGTGGCGGCCTTGATGGCGCCCGAGCAGGGCCAGCGTTATCTCGCGATGGTGCTGCCCCGCCTGGCCGCGCTGGAGCACGACGGGCCGCCGAGCGTGACGCTCGACCGCTGAACGATGTCCCGCCCCATGCCGGCCGACGAATCCAGCGGGTGCACCGACGAGACCCTGATGCGGCAACTGCGCGACGGCGACGAGGCGGCGCTGGGCCGCCTGATGGAGCGGTGGGAGGCACCGCTGAAAAGTTTCCTGTATCGACTTCTTCTGGATGCGGGTGAGGCCGCCGAGGTTGCACAGGAGGCCTTCGTGAAGCTGTTCTTCCAGCGCGCCCGTTACCGCCCGGGCGCTCGGTTCGCCCCGTGGCTGCTCACGATCGCGGCGAACCTGGCGCGCAACCGGCGGCGCTGGTGGCGGCGGCACCCCGCGGTCTCGCTGGATGCGCCCGGGACCGACGGCGAGGGCCGCACCCAGGCGTGGGAGATGATCGATCCGGCGGCCGGGCCGGCGGAGCGGGCGCTCGCGGCCGAACGGGTGACCGAGGTCCGTGCGGCGCTCGCCGCGCTGCCGCACGAACTGAGGGAGATCGTGGTGTTGGCGGAGTTCGAGGAGCGTTCGCACGCGGAGATCGCGGAGATCCTCGGCTGCTCGGCGAAGGCGGTGGAGATGCGGCTTTACCGCGCCCGGGAAAAGCTCCGGGTGAAGCTTGGCGCGGCCTGAGCCGCCGGTCCCTCTCGGTGGCCGGAGCAACGCCGCGTGCGAAGGAACCCCACCGGTGCGGCCGGCGATGCGGGATCCCGGTCCGTGCCCGTGGCGGAGGCCGGGCGGCTTGTGCCGGGTCGCGCGGCTCAGCCTTCGCCGTCGGCGCGGAGCAGGCGGCGGGAGGACTCGGCGACAAAATGGTCCTGCGCGCCGAGCGCGGGCTGGGCGGGATGGCGGAGGACCGGCGCGTACTCGCCGTCGGCGCGGAGCTCGCGGGCGTTCTCCGTATCCTGAAGTTCGATCTCGAGCACCTCGCGCAGCACCCGTTGGCGCAGCGCCGGGTCGCCGAGGGGGAACACCACCTCGACGCGGCGGAAGAAGTTGCGCGGCATCCAGTCGGCGCTGCCGAGGAGCAGGCGCGGCTCGCCCCCGTGGTTCTCGAAATAGAAGGCGCGGGCGTGCTCGAGGAAGCGGCCGACGATGGAGCGCACGCGGATGTTGTCGCTCAGGCCGGGCACGCCGGGGACGAGGCAGCAGATGCCGCGCACGACCAGGTCGATCCGCACCCCGGCGCGCGAGGCGGCGTAGAGGCTCTCGATGGTGGCACGGTCGACGAGGCTGTTCATCTTGGCGATGATGCGGGCGGGGTTGCCGGCGCGGGCGGCATCCGCCTCGTGGAGGATGAGCGCCTGGATCTGCTCGTGGAGGTTGTACGGGGCGACGAGCAGGTGGCGGAAACGCGGCTCGCGGACGAAGCCGGTGAGCACGTTGAAGAGGTAGGCGACCTCGGCGGTGAGGGCGTCGCGTGCGGTGAAGAGGCTGAAGTCGGTGTAGCTGCGCGCGGTTTTAGGATTGTAGTTGCCGGTGCCGAGGTGCGCGTAGTGCCGCATGCCGTCCTCCTCGCGGCGGACGACGAGGCAGAGCTTGCTGTGGATCTTGAGGCCCACGACGCCGTAGACGACGTGCACGCCCGCCTCCTCGAGCTGGCGGGCCCACTGGATGTTGTTGGCCTCGTCGAAGCGCGCCTTGAGCTCGACGAGCGCGGTGACCTGCTTGCCGTTGCTGGCCGCCTCGATGAGTGCATGGACGATCGGCGAGTCGCCGCTGGTGCGGTAGAGCGTCTGCTTGATCGCGAAGACCTGCGGGTCGCGGGCGGCCTGCTGCACGAAGGCGACCACCGGATCGAACGAGTCGTACGGGTGGTGGAGGAGGATCTCGCGCTGGGCGAGGGCGGTGAAGGGGATTTCGCCGGTGAGCTGGAGCGGACCGGGATGGGCGGAGAGCGGCGGGTATTTCAGGTCGGGCCGGTCGACGAGGTCGTAGACGCCGAAGAGCCGGAGGAGGTTGATCGGTCCGTCGATGCGGAAGACGTATTCGCGGGCCAGACGCAGGTGGTCGGTGAGGCGTTCGAAGGTGCGGTCGTCGACGCCGGCCTCGATCTCGAGGCGCACGGCGGCGCCGCGGCGGAGGTTGCGCAGCTCGTCCTCGATGCGCTTGAGGAGGTTCTCGGCCTCCTCCTCGTCGATGTAGAGGTCGCTGTTGCGGGTGACGCGGAAGGCGAACGCCCCGTGGATGCGGTAGCCGGAGAAGAGCTGCTCGGCGCAGAGTTTGATGATCTCGGTGAGGAAGATGTAGCGCTGCGGTCCCCGCGACTCGGGCGCGATGCGGACGACGCGCGGCAGGATGCGCGGCACGGGCAGGATCGCGAGGGCGTCCTCGTTCTCCGGGGTGGCGGGGTTGTCGACGGTGACGACGATGTTGAGGCTCTTGTTGCCCAGCTGCGGGAAGGGGGGCGAGGCGTCGACCGCGAGCGGTGTGAGCACCGGGTAGACGTGGGTGCGGAAGTAGGCGCGCACCCAAGCGAGTTCCGCGCGGGTGAGCTGGGCGGCGGACTTGAAGACGATGTTCTCGCGCCGGAGGGCGGGCAGCAGGTGCGTGTGCCAACAACGGTACTGCTCCTCGACCTGGGCGGCGACGACGAGGTGGATGCGGCGCAGCTGCTCGCGGGCGCTGAGGCCGTCGAGCCCGAGCTCGACGATGTCGGAATCGACCTGCTGGATCAGTCCGGCGACCCGGATCTCGAAGAACTCGTCGAGGTTGGAACTGACGATGGCGAGGAACTTGAGGCGTTCGAGCAGCGGGTTGCGCTCGCTCCAGGCCTGCTCGAGCACGCGGCGGTTGAAGGCCAGCCAGCTCAGCTCGCGATTGAAGAAGGGCACGCGTTCCGGCGCGGGAGGGGGAACGGTGCGGGCGGTCTTCGGTTTGCGGGAGCGAGGCATGGTGCGGTGCGGAAGCTAGGTATCACCGCAATGGAAGCGAAGCGCAAACCGGCGCGGCGGCCGCCGGCGGTGTCGGAGTTCACCCGACCGTAACATTGCCGCCGGGGCGGGAGGGGCATCGCGCGGGGGCGACGACCGGGCCTGTTGTGGAAAGCCTTGCGGCACCGGGACGTTTCCCGAGAGTCGGAAGCCCCGATGACGCTTCTCGACCGACATGTGCTCGCGACCTGGCTGAAGACTTTCGGCCTGATCATGGCCGCGCTCCTCGGCCTGCTCGTGATGGTCGACATGCAGCGGTACCTCGCCGATTTCATCGGCAGCGGCGCGGGCCTGTGGGAGGTACTCTACTACTATCTGGTGCTGGTGCCGGGAAACGTGCCGCTGGTGCTGCAGATCGCGGTGTTGCTCTCGCTGCTCTACGCGCTCGGGCAGCTGCACCGGAGCAACGAGTTCACCGCGATGCGCGCCTCGGGGCTGGGGTTGTTCCGCGTGACGCGTTCGGTGTGGCTCTTCGGCGTGCTGCTGGCGGGGTTCGTGTGGTACCTCAACGCCAGCATGATCCCGTGGTCGGTCGAGGAGGCCCGCGAGACCCGCGAGCAGATGCGCCGCGCGGCCGACCTCAAGAAACACGGCTCCTCGGGTGCGGGCGTCCACACGGCGCTCGCCTACGCCAACGCCGACGCCGGCCGGATCTGGTTCATCAACTCCTACGACGATGTCGCCCGCCGGGCGCAGGGGGTGAGCGTGGGCTTCTTCGACCGCCAGCGCCGCGAAGCGCGGCGGATCGTGGCGCGTGAGGGCTATTTCGACCGGTGGCGCGGCGCCTGGGTATTCATCGACGGGCGGGAACTCAACTTCGACTCGGCGACGGGGGAACAGGCCGCCACCGTGCCCTTCGCCCACCGGATCGAGGAGCGGGTCGACGATGATCCGGACCTGATGCTCCTGCTCCTGAAGAACGCCAACGATCTTTCATTGTTCGAACTCGACCGTGTCATGGCGAACCTGCCCGACGGCGACACCGCGCGTTACCGGCGCTACGCGGTCGAGCGCGAGCGGAAGTTGGCGAGCCCGTTTGGTGTGCTCATCATCATCGCATTGGCGGTGCCGTTCGCCGTGGGTGGCGTGCGCGTGAATCCGGCCGTGAACATGTCCAAGTCGATCGGCCTGTTCTTCCTCTATTTCCTGCTCACGAAGCTGGCGACATTCATGGCCTCTTTCGGGACGCTCACACCGTTCACCGCGGCCTGGTTGCCCGACACCGCGATGGCGCTGATCGCCGTGATTGCGTTCGTGCGGCTGCGGTGACCGAGCGGCGCCGCCCGTGGCGGAGTTCGGCGAAACCTCGGCCCTTGCCGGCGAGGTCCGCCCGCCGCCTCAGCGGCGCCTCGTCACTGCGAAAGGCGGGCGCGCGACCCCTAGTCGTTGGACTGAACCGTCGCGCCTGAGCCCGTGGGTGGCGCGCCGATGGAAAGTTCCCACTGGCTGGATTGTTTGAGCGCCGGCAGCGTGACGCGGTAACGCCCGGCCGGCAGGGCGGCCGCCGGGATCAACAGGGTGCCGATCGCCCGCGGCTGGCGGGGAGCGAGTTCCTCGGAGTAGGGTTCCCAGCGGGGGAGCGCCACCAGGTCGGTGCCCTTGCGGAAGAGATCGAAGCCGGCGATGTGCACGCGGGCCTGGTCGAGCTCGGCCTGGAAATGCACGGCAAACCCGGCGTCGGCGGCTACCGTGGCCGGTGCGGACACCGCCGAGTATTCGATGGGCAGGTGCCAGTTTTCGGCGGTGAGCAGGCGGAGCTCCTCGACGGCCGCGGGGCGGATGACCAACGCCTGCACGGCGGCCGCGGGGGCGAGCACCTCGACCTCGGGCGTGAACACGACCTCGGTCCGGATCCAGCCCGCGGCCTCGAGGCGGTGGGACTCCCCGCGCCGCCGGTTCTCGGCGAAGGGCTCGTGCGGTTTGCCCGGCTTGGCGTAGGCAAGGCGCAGATACGTGTAGCCCGCGAGGCTCACCACGATCGCGAGCGCGATCGGCCACTGGGGCCAGGGCTGGCGGGCGGGCGGGCGCTCGGGACGGCTCATGGCGGGCAAGAGAGTCGGGGAACGCGGCGGCGTTCAAGTGCGCAACTTCGGTGCGGACTGCGGCCCGGGTGCTCGCGAGCACATCGGCTTGCACCAGCCCCGGCGGGCCGGGGGCCGCACCGGCCGGTCCGGACTCCGCGGCTCCCGCCGCCGGGCTCAGTCGTAGCGCTGCCAGTCGAGCTTGTGGCGGTCGATCCAGCGGTAGTGCTCGGCGAGCTGGAGCCCTGCCGCGGCGGACTCGTCGAGCACGATCGTCGCCCGCGGATGCAGTTGCAGCGCCGAGGCCGGGCAGAGTGCTGCGAGCGGCCCCTCGACCATGCAGAGGGCTGCGCGGGCTTTTGCCGGACCGAAGGCGAGCAGGAGCACGCGGCGGGCGTCGAGGATGGTGCCGATTCCCATGGTGATCGCGTGCCGCGGCATCGACTCGAAGGCGCCGAACACCGCGCTGTTGTCGCGCAGCGTGCCCTCGGAGAGGATCTTGATCCAGGTGCGCGACCGCAGCGAGCTGGTGGGCTCGTTGAAGCCGATGTGGCCGTTGCGGCCGAGCCCGAGGAGCTGGAGGTCGATGCCCCCGGCGGCGGCGATGCGCGCCTCGTAGCTGCGGCACTCCGCCTGCAGGTCGGCGGCGGTGCCGTCGGGCACGTGCGTGCGGTCGGGCCGGATGTCGATGTGCCGGAAGAAATGCTCCTGCATGAACCAGCGGTACGACTGGTCGTGGGTGGGCGGGAGCCCGACGTATTCATCGAGGTTGAACGTGGTGACGTCCCGGAACGACAACCCCTCCTCGCGGTGCAGGCGGATGAGCTCGCGGTAGAGCTGGAGCGGCGTGCGGCCCGTGGCGAGGCCGAGCACCGCGGCGGGCTTCTCGCGCACCACCTTGGCGATGATCTTGGCGGCGAGCCGGCAGCCGGTTTCGGCGGAGTCGCGGATCAGGATTTCCATGACGGAAGGTGCTACGGTGAGGGTGTGCCGGAGAGCGAGGCGAGGGTGAGCAGCAGGACCACATCGGCCTGGCCGCCGATGGTCGACTCCTGGCACATGAAGTCGGCGCTGCTGTCGCGGAAGACCGCGGCCGCGGTGTCGAACCGGGCGAGCGGGTCGTCGGCGGCGGAGCGGAAGTGCGACCGGAGGGAGTCGTGCGTCGCCCGGTTGCCGGGCCCTTCGGAGAGCGCGCCGGTCGGAAACACCCTCAGCAGCTGGTACGCCGGACTGTAGATGTGGCGCACGGTGTTGGGCAGCCGCGGGCAGAACAGGAACGACACGCCCCAGTTGTTCCGACCGAACGTGTAGTCCACCATCGACCAAAACAGTGCGTCATGGTCGGCCGGAGCCCCGGCGCGCAGCGTCGCGAGACGGGCGGCATTCGCCGCACCGATCCACCGGTGCAAACTGCCCCACACGTAGCCGCCGGGCACGCCCCACGGGCGGCCGGCGCCGGCGGCGTGGCGCGCGTAGGCGGAGGTCTCGGCCAGCAGGCGGGCGCGGGCCGCGGGGTCGTGGGGCGCGAGGGCGAGATTGGGCAGCCAGTTCCAGTCCCCCCAGCTGACTTCGGTGGCGGGCGGTGGCGCGAGGGCGAGGGCTGCGTCGAGGTACGGCTTCTCGCCGGTCAGGGCGAAGAGTTCGGCGGCGGCCAGCGCCCGTTGGTCCACTTCGGAGGGATCATGGTAGAAGTCGTTCACGCGGCCGCGTTCGAACGCCGTCGCGATCGTGTCCGGATCAAGGGTACGGGAGTGCAGCGCTCGCGCGTGCTCGTGGTCGGTCTCGTCGCCGACCTGGACGATGAACGTGTCGCGATCGGGGAAGGTGCGCAGCAGGTAGCCGAGCCCGTGGCGGGCCTCGGCCAGCAGCGGCGGCCACGGTTCTCCGGCGGCGGGGCGGCCGTGGAGCTCGGGCGCCAGCTGGTAGGCGAGAAGCAGGTGATAGGTCGTGTAGGCGATGTTGAGGGTGAACTTGATCTGGTCCCCCGCGTCGTACCAGCCGCCGAGCGCATCGACGGTGCGGCCGGACTCGGACTGGCGCCATTTCCCCTCGGCCGGGGCTCCGGCGGGGACGAACACAGACGCGCGGGCGTCGCCGAGATGCGACGGGCGCCGCGGCGCGCCGACGTCCGGGCCCGAACGCATCAGCCGCAGGTGTTGGAGCGGGAGCTCGAGCACGTCGGCGTAGGGCTCTGCGTCGATGCGGAATTCGGCGGGAGCAGCGCCGGCGGTGACAAGACGATAGAGCCCCGGCTCCGTGAGCGAGGAGAAGTCGGCGGTGTGGTTGAAGGGCAATGGGGTGTGGTCGCCGGCGCCGACGACGCTCGTGTCGAACTTGCCCTGCCGCACCGGTTCGGCGAGGCCGCCGAGATCGGAGCGCATTATGGTCCAGCTTCGGCCGGAGAGGTCGGTGTCGCTCATGGCTACGAGCGATTTCGGGCGCGCGGACGCGTAGCCTGCCTGGTTCCAGCGCAGGAGGACTTCGGCGGAGGCGGGGAGGGGAATCATTGCAACCAGCAACAGCGCAAGGGGGAGGGAGGCGCGGCGCATGGGTTGAGGTTGGTGGTGGGGCGGGCTGCCGCAAATAGCATTTGCCCCGGGCGGGGGCGGTGCTTCTCCTCGCGATTTCGCATGAAACTCTGGTCGCAGACCTTCATTCCCACGCTCAAGGAAAGCCCGGCCGACGCCGAGATCGCGTCCCATAAGCTGCTGCTGCGCGCCGGTCTCGTGCGCAAGCTCACCGGCGGCGTCTACACCTACCTGCCGCTCGGGTTGAAGGCGCTGCAGAAGATCAGCCAGATCTGTCGCGAAGAGATGGAGCGCGCGGGCGCGATCGAGGTGCTCATGCCGCATCTCCATCCGGCGGACACGTGGCAGAACGGCCCGCGCTGGAACGCCGTGCGCGAGGTCATGTATTCGGTTTCCAGCGCCGGCGCCGGCAAACGCGCCCCGGCCGAACCCGAGATGGTGCTCGGGCCGACGCATGAGGAAGTCGTCACGCCGCTCGTCGCGGGTGATGTCACCAGCTACCGCGACCTGCCGAAGAACATCTTCCAGATCCAGACGAAGTTCCGGAACGAGATCCGCCCGCGCTACGGCCTGATGCGCGCCCGCGAGTTTGTCATGAAGGACGGCTACTCCTTCGACGCCGACGACGCCGGTGCGGTCGTCAGCTACCAGAAGATGAAGGAGGCGTACCAGAAGTTCTTCGCGCGCTGCGGCCTGAAGGCCATCAGCGTCGAGGCCGATACCGGCGTGATGGGCGGCGCGTTCTCGCACGAGTTCATGGTCCCGGCCGAAGTGGGCGACGACGATGTCGTCTACTGCGAGGCCAGCGGCTACGCGGCCAACCGCGAGAAGGCCACCAGCGGTATCATTCCGGCGGATCTGGCCGACGCCGCCCCGGCGGGCGCGATCGAGGAGTTTGCCACCCCCGGCGCCACGACCATCAACGCGCTCGCGAAGGAACCGTACAACGTGGCCGCCGACCGGCAGTTCAAGACCCTCGTGTACATGGGCGACGGCAAACCGTTCCTCGTGATCCTCCGTGGCTGCGACGATCTCGAGGAGGCCAAGCTCGGCTCGCTCGGCTTCACCCTTTTCCGCCCGGCCACGCCGGACGAGATCGTGCCGGTGATGGGTGCGAAACCGGGTTCGCTCGGCGCCGTGAAGGGCACCATCGCCAACCCCGGTGCGCTCGCTGGCATCTTCGCCGACAACGCCATCCGCCTCATCGGCAACGGCGTCACTGGCGCGAACAAGGACGGCTTCCACCTGCGCAACGTCAACGTGGGCCGCGACCTCGCGATCACGAAGTTCGGCGACTTCCGCCGTGTGCGCGAAGGCGAGCCCTGCCCGAAGTCGGGCCAGCCGCTCAAGATCGCCCGCGCGATCGAGGTCGGCCACGTCTTCAAGCTCGGCACGAAGTACGCGGAGAAGTTCAACGCGACCTACACCGACGACCAGAAGCAGGTGAAGCCGATGGTCATGGGCTGCTACGGTATCGGCA
>JAEZSJ010000432.1 GCA_023443985.1 Verrucomicrobiota bacterium
GTGGTGTTGTCGGCGCTGGCGGCGACGATGCGGCCGCCCATGCGCTCGGCGAGGCGGCGGCAGACGGCCAGGCCGAGGCCGAAGCCGGGGGTGTTGTCGGTGCCGGAGCCGCGGCGGAAGGACTCGAAGAGGCGCGGCAGCTCGTCGGCGGGGATGGTGGGGCCGGTGTTGCGGACGGTGATGCGCAGCCGGAACCGGGACTCGGGCTCGGCGGCCAGGGTGAGCTCGACGCCGGCCTCGCGCGGGCGGCCGTATTTGAGGGCGTTGGACACCAGGTTGCAGACGATCTGCCGGATCTTGCCCGCGTCGCCCTCGAGCCATTGGGGCGTGTCGGGCAGCTGCAGCGCGCTGCACTCCAGGGAGGGGTCCATGACGCGGGTGGACTCCTCGACGAGCGCGCAGATCTCGAAGGGGGCGGGCACGAGGGTGATCTCGCCGCGGTCGATGCGGGAGAAGTCGAGCACGTCGTCGAGCATGGAGCGGAGCTGCTCGGCGCAGCCCGAGAGGACGCGCACGAAGTTCTTTTCGCGCGGGCCTACCGGGGAGTCCTGCAGGATCGCGCAGATGCCGACGACGCCGTTGAGCGGGTTGCGGATCTCGTGGCTGACGCTGGCGAGGAACTCCTCCTTGGCGGCGTTGGCCTTGCGGAGCTGCGCGGTGCGCTGTTCGACGGCGGTCTCGAGCGCGCGTTTCTGCCGGAGCAGGTGCCGCAGGCGCCAGCGGGTGAGCGCCCAGCCGGCACCGGCGAGGGCGAGCAGCTCGAGGGCGAGCGACCAGGGGCGCAGCCACCACGGGTAGGGACGCACGACAACGAGCTCGCGCTCGGCGAGCCGGCCGTGCCGCTCGGCCTGCAGGCGGACGGTGTTCTCGCCCCAGGCGACGGGGAGCGCGACCGGCACCCCGGGCGCGACGGCGGTCCACGCGTCGCGGCCGGTGCGCACGCGGTAGGTGGTGGGCGCGGCGGGCGGCGCCTCCCACGTGCCGACGGTGAGCACGGCGCGGTCCTGGGACTCGCGGGCAAGGTCGAGGCGGGGTGTGTGGCTGCCGCCAGCCCAGGTCCATGACTGCGCGGGCCCAGGGGCGGGCGACAACGGCATCCGGACTTCGAGCACGCCGCGCCGGCCGGCGACGTAGAGGCGGTCGCCGCCGACGGCGAGCGCCTCGGCGTCGATCTCGCCGAGGCCGGGGAGGTCGAGCGGTATCCATTGTTGCTGGTCGAGGCGTCCGACGACGGGCGGGCCGTCGGGACGGGTGGCGAGCACGGCGAGCGCGTCGGATTCGACCGAGCCGTCGGGCCGCCGGATGCGGACGAGCGCGGCGTCGCGGGGGTTGCCGCGCGGCACGTGGGCGAGAAGCCCCTCGCGGGCGGAGTGCACGTCGCCGTTCCAGAAAAGGCACAGCACGCGGTCGCCGAGGGTGCGGACTTTCGCGCGACCCGTGCCGAGGCTGCCCGCGGGACGGCCGTCGAGACCGAAGAGCTGCACGCCGTCGGCATGGGTGCCGACGAGGAAGCCGGCGTCGTCGCCCGCGAGCGAGGTGGCGCCGCTGTGGAGGATCTGTTGCGTGGGCGCGGCGGTGGGCCGGGCGAAGAGGACGGTGTTGCCGAAGGCCACGGCGACGGTGTCGCCGCGCACATCGAGGCCGTTGACGAAACGGGTGGGGAGGGGCAGGGCGGCGTCGCGGAAATGCAGCGCCCGGTCGGAGGCCCGGGCGCCCTGGGTCTCCGGCCAGAGGAGTTCCGGCGGGGCCGGGGGGACCCGGCCGAGGTCGAGGAGCCCGCGGAAGGTGACGAGGCGGGCGCCATCGGGCTCGGCGTGGAGCGAGAGGATCTCGGTGTGCTCGAACCGTGCGATGCGCACGTGGTTGGGATCGGCGATGCCGAAGGCGCCCTCGGCCGTGCCGGCGAGGAGCACGGGGCCGTCGCGCCCGAAGGCGTAGCAGGCGCCCGGGGCGGACCAGCTCCAGTCGGGGGTCTCCTCGCCCTCGCGGAAGGCGAGCAGGCCGCGCCAGTAGGTGGCGAAGAGCAGCCACGGCCGTGTATCCACTGCACCGATCAGACCGGCGTCGTCGAGCAGGTCCGCGGTGGCGCCGGGCGGGAGGAGCCGGCCGGTGCCGGAGGGGGGAAGGACGCCGTCGCGGGTGAACCAGAGGCCGTCGCTCTGGAGGCGGAGACCGCGCGGGAGGTCGCCCTCCGCCGCGGCTTCGAGGCCGCGCCGGGTCCAGCGTTGGGCGGGTTGTTTGGCGAAGAGGACGAACGGGCTGTCGGGATCGGCGCTCGCGACCAGTTGGCTGACCGGTGCGGCGGCGAGTCTGCGGGTGTCGCCCCGGGGGTCGGCGAGCCAGAGTCCGGCGGGACCCGCGAGCAGCCAGCCCTCGGGCACGGGGCGCGTCGCGACGATCTGTCCCTCGATGCCGGGCAACGAGACGAAGGTACCGCTCTCGACGAACCCCGCACAGCTGCCGCCGGTGGCGAGGATCCGGCCGTGGGCCGCGGCCACCGCTTGGATCGGGCTGCCGTTCGGCGCGGCGACGATGGACCACGCGCCGCCCGGCACGCCCAGTGCAACACCGCCCTCGAAACCGGCGGCGAGCCGTCCGTCGGGCAACCGCGTCAGCGCCCAGACGGCCTTGCCTCGCAGGGTCTCGGGCAGGGCGATTGGCACCGCGAGTGGTGCAAACTGCAGTGCAGCAACCCCGGGAGTGCCCAGACAAGCCAGCCACAAAACCACCCGAATCCATGTGGGGTAGCGCATCGTGAATGGGGCGGAAACATCATTCGGCGGCGGGGCACCGGCAATCGATTTCTCCTTCCGCCATGACGAAAACTACCACCCTCCTCATCGCCGGCGGCGCGCTCGCGGCCGCGTTCTTCTCCGGAAGCTGCGTTTCGCAACCGACCAACCTCGCGTGGGAGCAACCGCCCTACCCGACACCCCTCCCCGGGGACGACGACTGGACCCAGAAGGCCGGCGCGCCGGCCGTCCCCGTGCTCTTGGCCTGGGAGCAGCCGCCCTATCCGACGCCGCTGCCGGGCGACGACGATTGGACCCAGAAAGCCCGCGAGGCCGCCCCGAGCCGTCTGGCCTGAGCGTCCCGGTCCCGACCATGGTCTCTCTCGCAGCCCTCAAATATTCCGACGTGTTGGCGGAGCACGGCGGCCCGATCGAGCGGATCGACACCGGCGAGCTCTCCGTGCTCGGCGAGCCCCACGCCCTGGCCAACGCATACCTCCGGGAGGAACTCTCGGTGGGCAAGCAGGCGGCGGCGATCTTCGGCGAGGCGGACGGCACCGGCGTGGCCGGTTCCGCCGGCACCTCGAGCTACATGGCGATCTCCGAGGCGCTGCAGCGCTGGGCCTTTCTCGCGATGCAGGACAGCCCCGTGGCGGCGACATACGGCTTCGAGGTCGACCGCAGCTCCAACGGCATGGCCGCCTTCCCGGGCCTCTTCCGCCGGCAGGCGCAGGTCTTCGCGCGCGGTGATGCGGTGGCGCGGCACACGCTGGTCTCCTGGTGGGATGGGCGGCTGCCCGCGGAACGCACGGCCTCGCCCTACGCCGGGGTGGAGGCGGTGCGCATCCACCACAACGCCTCGCCGGGGGAGGTCGTGATCGTGTTCCGGCGGACCCGCGCGGGCTACGCCTACGGCCACGCCTACGGCGGGAGCCTGCAGCAGGCGTTGCGGAAGGCCGTGATCGTGCTCGCCCAGGCGGAACAGGTGCTCACGGCGCATCGCGCGAAGGGCGCGCTCGCGGCCCCGGCCAACTTTCTCGAGCGGCGCGCGTTGTTCTTCGCCAGCGAGGAGGGGGCGGAGCTCTTCGGTCGCCGGCTGCTCACCCGGCAGACGAAGCCGGCGCGGGCGTTCCTGCCGTACTTCGACGGGGAGATTCCCGGCCCGTGGGCGCGATGGGCGACCGTCTGGCGGTGCTGCGTGCAGATGCCGACCCTCGACTACCTCGAGCCGGAGGCGGACTTCTTCTACTGGTAGCCGATTTCTGGAGGCGCGCCGGCGGCCGCGGGCGGCCTGTTATGTGGGGCGGGCCCTCGCGGTGTGGCCGGTGCGCCTCCACCCTCCGGCCCGCGGCGGCGGCTCACGCCGGAGTGACGGGCAGATCGCGGGCCAGGAGCGGCCGGCCGAGGCGGCGGCGGAGCCGGGCGCAGAGAAACAGGAAAAGCTCGGCGGTGGTGAAGGTGTCGCCGGCAGCGGTATGGCGGTCGAGGGGCGGGATGTCGCAATGCGCGCACAACTCCTCGAGCGTGGGCGGGCGCTGGCCCGGGTAGGCGGTGCGGCCGAAGGCATCGATCGTGCGCATCGCCAGGGCGGCGGTGTCCAGCCGCGGGTTGCGCAGTGTGGTG
>JAEZSJ010000019.1 GCA_023443985.1 Verrucomicrobiota bacterium
TCTCCTTTCGCGCCGGGGCCGGCACGGGGGTGCGTCGGCGCCTGCAACACGGGGCGCTGCTCGCGGCGGCGGGGGCCGCCGCGGTCGTCGTGCAGGCCGATGCCCGCCTGGCCGACAACTCCCGCGCGGCGGCAAACGCGCTGCTCGAGCGCCTCGGCAGCGGGCCGAACACGGTGTGGTTCCAGGGGCATTGGGGTTTTCAATATTACATGGAGCGCGGCGGCGCCCGGCCGCTCGACCGCGACCGGTCCGAACTGCGCACCGGCGACTATGTTGTCTCGCCGGATACGAACACCAATGTCGTCGTGCTCCCGCCCTCGCTGTTCACCGAGATCGGCGAGATCGAGGCGACTTCCGGCCGGGTGCTGACGATGCATCTGCCTTCGGGCGCCGGCTTCTATTCCGACGGCTGGGGGCCGCTCCCCTTCGTCGTCGGCCCGTGTCGGACAGAACGTTTCAGTGTCGCGCGGCGCCGGCCGGCCTCGTGGTTCTAGGAACCGTTCGATCGCGGCAGTCGCGCCCGCCGCGATGACCGGGCAGGCGACAAGCGAGCCGGGCTCGCCTCCGCGCGTGGATGCTTCGGCCCGCAACGCCCGCACCCGAGCCGCCTCCCTTCAGAACAGCTCCCCCTGCCGCCGCGCCTCGCGCTCCGCTGGATCGAGCGAGCTGAGCTCCAGCAGCCACGGGACGGTCGCGGCCTCGAACTCCGGCCGCATGAGCGCCGCCCGGAGCAACAGCGCGGCCGCCAACGCGTCGTACAACGCCGCGTGGTAGCGCCGCCGCGCCGGCGGACAAAAACGTTCCGCCGAGGCCTCCAGCTCGCGCCCGACCCCGAACTGCGTAACCAGATCTTCGAGTCGCGCCGAACCGATGCCGTGGTACAACCGGGGCAACAGACGCCCGGTGTCGACCCACGGCCCCCACTCGTTCGTCGTCACCCCCGGCCGCATGAACTCCGGCGCGCCCCGCCCGTAGGGCCACACGGCCTTCAGCAACGCGTTCTCCGTGCCGGCGAAGTGCGCCCCGAACGGCCCGTGCTGGCGCCAGCCGGCGAACCGCTCCCAGTCCGCGGACAACGGCGCGGCGTCCGCGACCTCCGCCTCGGCGATGCCGTGCACCGCCACATCCTCGCGGCGCAGCGGACCGTGGGGCCGGCAGAGGCGGGTGGTCGCATCGACCACGTCGCCGCCGCGCAACACCGCCACCCCATACTCCACCACGCCACCCGCCAGGCTGCCCTCGAAGTCGAGGAAATGGAGGGTGGCGGCGCGCCAATGCATGCCGCGATGCAAACCCGCCACCCCGCATCTGCACACCTAAAAACGAAGCCCGCCCGACAGAAGGCAACAGAGGGCCCGAGGCCCAAACCAGTGCGGGCGCGCCGGGTCGCGCACCTCCTCGCTCGTGTTCGCCGGAAAATGGGACCACGGATCCCCACGGATCACGTGGCCCGGAATCCGTACCCTTCCGGGAGAACCGCGGTGAATTCTTCCGGTCGTCTAGTGCCAGGCCGCCCCTCGGGACTCGAGCGGTCTCCGCACTTCCTTCGCTTCAGGCGGAGGAACGCCCGTGAGTGCGTCTTCGTTCCTTCCGTCTCCTTCTGTCGTGTCCGTTTCCGCCAGCCGCGATTTTGGGGTGAACTCCGCGGGCAAACCCGGCAACCTCCGCCCCGTGGATCTCTCTCCCTATCGCGCCTTCCTGCTCGAACTCGCCACGGCCAGCGGCGACTTCATCCGGCCGCTTTTCGGCAGCCACGAAGTGGCGATCGAGCTCAAGGCGGACCAGACGCCCGTGACCGCCGCCGACCGCGGCGCCGAAGAGCTCATGCGCGCGATGATTGCGCGCCGTTTCCCCGAACATGGCGTGGTCGGCGAGGAGTTCGGCAGCGACCGTGCCGACGCGGAGTTCGTGTGGGTGCTCGACCCGATCGACGGCACCAAGAGCTTCGCCACCGCCTGTCCGCTCTTCGGCACGCTGATCGCCCTGCTCCACCAGGGCCGGCCGGTGCTCGGGTGTATCCACCAGCCGGTGCTCGACCAGATCGTCGTCGGCGACGGAACGCGCACCACCTTCAACGCCAAACCGGTCCGAATGCGCGAGCCCGCCGATCTCGCCGCCGCCACGCTGCTCGTCTCCGACACGCTCTCCGTGCCCCAGCACCAGAGCGCCGCCGGCTGGGACGCGCTGTGCCGCCGGGTGCGCATGCTGCGCACCTGGGGCGACTGCTACGGCTACCTCCTGCTCGCGACCGGGTGGGCCGACATCATGGGCGATCCCGTCATGAACCCGTGGGACATCGCCGCGCTCGTGCCGGTGATCCGCGGCGCGGGCGGCGTCATCACCGACTGGCAGGGCGGCGATCCCGTGGGCGCGAAGTCGATCGTCGCCGCGCATCCGAAGATCCATGCCGAGGTCGTCCGCACGCTGAACCCCTGAGCCGCCCGCGCGCCGCCGCCCCC
Organism: Verrucomicrobiota bacterium; assembly: GCA_023443985.1. Classification (GTDB taxonomy): domain Bacteria; phylum Verrucomicrobiota; class Verrucomicrobiia; order Opitutales; family Opitutaceae; genus CAJCBL01. The sequence goes on from JAEZSJ010000019.1 coordinate 2,460, forward strand.
CGTCGACGATGGACGCTCACCCGCCCCGTTTCTGGGAGCTCTTCTTCGCCGTGTACGAGGCCCTCCCGCGGCAGGGCCCCGGCAGCCGGGCGTGCGCGGCGCAGGCGCTCGCCCTCTGCGGGCCCCAGCCCCCGCGGCCGCAGGTGCTCGACCTGGGCTGCGGTAGCGGCGCCCAGACCCTGCACCTCGCCGAGCTCACCGACGCCCGAGTGCTCGCGATCGACAACCACGCCCCATTCGTCACCACCCTCCAAGGACAGTTGGGGCCGCGCGGCCTCGCGGGGCGGGTCACCGCGCTCGTCGGCGACATGGCCGCGCCGCCCGTCGGTCCGGGCACGGTCGACCTGATCTGGAGCGAGGGCGCCGCCTATTTCCTCGGCATCGAGAAGGCGTTGCGCCTCTGGCGACCGCTGCTCCGCGCCGGCGGGCACCTCGCGTTCTCCGAGGCCGTCTGGCTTTCCCGCCGGCCGCCGCTTGCGGCCCGCCGGATGTGGGAGCGCGAGTACCCGACCATGACCGATGTCGCCGGAAACCTCGCGCGGATCGACGCCGTCGGCGGCTTCGCGGTGTGCGGGCATTTCACGCTCCCCGACTCCGCCTGGTGGGACGACTTCTACGTGCCGATGGAGGCGAGGATCACCGCCCTGCGCCGGCAACATGCCGGAGACGACGAGGCCCTCGCGGTGCTCGCTTCGCTCGCGGAGGAGATCGAGTTCCACCGGCAGTTCGGCCACACCTACGGGTACGAGTTCTTCGTCCTGCGCCGCGCGGACTGAGCGCCCCCGGGGCGGGAGAAGCCACGGGTCCGCCGCACGGGAAATTTGCGGAGGCTGGTTGCGGATTTTGGTTAGCCCCCTAATTAGCTGCGCATTCTTTGCAGATTAGCGGTTCTTTTCAGTCCCGCCCAGGGGAGGCCCACTCCGACTCTCGCGGCGCTCACGTCCAACCACGTCAGCCACCTTGCCACCTATGCTCAAGAGATTCGTCGGAACCCTCCTCCTGCTCGCGCTCATCGTCGCGAGCCTGGGAGCCGTGAAGGTCGCCCAGATCCAGAAGATGTCGTCGCAGTCGCATGCGATGCCCGCCACCGCCGTCAGCACCTGCGAGGCGCGGCTGGAGGCATGGCAGCCCTCGATCAGCAGCATCGGCACCCTCGCCCCGGTGCAGGGCGTGACCGTGAGCGCCGATGCCGACGGCCCCGTCGTGAAGATCCTCGTGGAGAACGGCGCCACCGTGCAGGCGGGCGACCTCCTGCTCGAGCTCGACACCGGTGTCGAGCAGGCCCAGCTCGAGGCGGCGGAGGCCCAGCTCGCGCTCGCGAAGCTCACCGCCGGTCGTGCCAACGACCTGCTCGCCCGCGGCACCGTCAGCCAGTCGGACTTCGACCAGGCCACCGCGGAGCTCAACCAGGCGGAGGGCGCCGTGCGCGCGCTGCGGGCCACCATCGACCGCAAGCGCGTGCGCGCCCCGTTCGCCGGCCGGGTGGGCATTCGCGAGGTGAACCTCGGCCAGTTCGTCTCCCGCGGCCAGCCGCTGCTCCCGCTGCAGAAGCTGGATTCGCTGTATGTGAACTTCAAGGTCCCCCAACGCCTGCTCGGCAAGCTCTCGATCGGCCAGCAGGTGTCGGTCGATGTCGACGCCTTCCGCGACACCACGTTCGAGGCCGCGATCGCCGCGATCAACCCCGAGGTCGATCCGACCACGCGCAACTTCTCCGTGCAGGCGCTGCTCGCCAACCCCGGGGAACGCCTCCGTCCGGGTATGTTCGCCCAGGTCGCCGTCCAGTTGCCCGCCGGCGAGCCCCAGATCGTGCTGCCCGCCACCGCCATCGCGTACGCCCCCTACGGCAACTCCGTCTTCGTCGTCGAACAGATCAAGGGCCCCGACGGGGCCGAGTTCCTCGGCGTGCGGCAGCAGTTCGTCACCGTGGGGGCCACCCGCGGCGATCTCGTCGCGATCTCCGGCGGCGTGAAGCCGGGCGAACAGATCGTGACCTCCGGCATCTTCAAGCTGCGCAACAGCATGCCCGTGCAGGTGAACAATGCCGTCCAGCCGACCAGCGACCCCGCGCCGCACCCGGCCAACACCTGACCCGCGCCGCCCATGCTCTCGAAAAGCTTCACCGATCTGTTCGTCCGCAAGCCGGTCATCGCGATCGTGGTCAACACGATCATCCTCGCCGTCGGCCTGGTCTCCTACTTCAGCCTCAACACCCGCCAGTACCCGCGCAGCGACAGCGCCGTCGTGAAGGTCAGCACCGTCTACTACGGGGCGAGCGCCGACACCGTCCGCGGCTACATCACCACCCAGCTCGAGCGCGTCATCGCGAGCGCCGACGGCATCGACTACATCGAGTCCACCAGCGCCGCCAGCCAGAGCACGATCGATGTGTATCTACGTCTCAACTTCGACACGAACGCCGCGCTCGCCCAGATCAGTTCTAAGATCGACCAGGTGCGCAACGAGCTCCCCCCGGGCGCCGAGGCGCCGACCATCAGCGTCGAGTCGAGCGACAACCAGTTCGCGTCGATGTACCTGAGCTTCTACTCCGACTCGCTCGACCAGAACCAGATCACCGACTACCTCAACCGCCTCGTCCAGCCGCGCCTCTCCGCCGTCAAGGGCGTGCAGAAGGCCGATGTGCTCGGCGGGCGCGTCTTCGCGATGCGCATCTGGCTCAAGCCCGACGAACTCGCCGCGCGCGGCCTCAGCCCCGCCGAGGTCCGCCAGGCGCTGCAGGCGAACAACGCCCTCTCCGCCGTCGGCGCGACGAAGGGCTCGATGATCAGCGTGAGCCTCATCGCCAACACCGACCTCAAGAACGTCGAGGAATTCCGCCAGCTCGTCGTCGCCGAACGCGACGGCGCCATCGTGCGCCTCTCCGACGTGGCCGATGTCGTGCTCGGCGCCGAGAACTACGACACCGAGGTGCGCTTCGGCGGCCAGACCGCGACCTTCATGGGCCTCTGGGTGCTCCCCACCGAGAGCACCGTCGAGGTCATCAAACGGGTGCGCGATCTCATGCCGGAGATCGAGCGCGGACTGCCCGCCGGCCTGAACGCGCGCATCGCCTACGACGCCACCCAGTACATCGAGGACGCGCTGCACGAGATCCTCACCACGCTGGTCGAGACGCTGCTCATCGTGATGGTCGTCATCTTCCTCTTCATGGGCTCGCTGCGCTCGGTGCTCATCCCGATCGTGGCGATGCCGCTCTCGCTCGTCGGCGCGCTCGCGCTCATGCTCGCGTTCGGCTTCACGATCAACCTGCTCACGCTGCTCGCGATCGTGCTCGCCGTCGGCATCGTCGTCGACGACGCGATCGTCGTCGTCGAGAACATCGAGCGCCACATCCGCGCGGGCCACTCGAAGACCGAGGCCGCGATCCTCGGCGCCCGCGAACTGGTCGGCCCCGTCATCTCGATGACGATCACGCTCGCCGCCGTGTATGCGCCGATCGCATTCCAGGGCGGGCTCACCGGCGCGCTCTTCCGCGAGTTCGCGATGACGCTCGCCGGCGCGGTGGCGGTCTCCGGCTTCGTCGCCCTCACGCTCTCCCCGATGATGAGCGCGCTGCTGCTCAAGGACCGCGAGCACGAGAACAAGGGCTTCACCGGCCGCATCAACCGCGATTTCGACCGCCTGCGCCGCCTCTACGAGCGCTCGATCGGCGGCATGTTGCGCTTCACGGAACGCGATCGGGTCAACTGGCGCGTGCTCCTCTGGGCGCTGGTCGCGTGGCTGCCGGTCTGGCCGCTCGCCCTCGGCATCTTCGCCCTGGTCGGCGGTCTCGGCGCGGCCAAGGGCGCCGCGCTCCCGCTCGCCGGCGGGCTGCTCGCCACCGCGGTGCTCGCCGCGGTGCTGGTGCTCGCGTTCGACCGCCTGCTCGGGCGGCGTTTCGCGCGGCTGCCGTTCGTGCTCGGCGGCGCGGTAGTGCTGATGTTGGTGGTCGTGCCGTTCTTCCAGTTCTCCCAGAGCGAGCTCGCCCCGAAGGAGGACCAGGGCGTGGTCTTCGGCATCCTCATCCCCTCGCCCACCTCGACGATCGACCAGAACGTGCTCTTCGCCGAGGAGGTGCAGAAGGTGTTCACGAGCGTGCCCGAATACGACACGTCGTTCCAGCTCACCGGCTCGAACTTCGGCTTCTCCGGCGTGCTGCTCAAACCCTGGTCGGAACGCCAGCGCACCTCCATGGAGATCATGGACTCGCTGCAGGCGCCGGCGGCCTCGATCCCGGGCCTGAACGTGGTCGTGACCACGCCGGAACCGCTGCCCTCGGGCGGCCAGTACCCGATCGAGTTCGTCCTGCGCTCCACCGCGGACCACCGCGAACTCTTCGAGTACGCCCAGCAGCTCGTGCTCTACGCCAACACCGACGCCAACGCCCCCGACGCCGCGCCCACCTTCTACTTCGCCGACAGCGACCTGAAGTTCGACCTGCCGCAGGTCGAGATCGACATCGACAAGGACAAGGTCGCCTCGATGGGGCTGAAGCTCAGCGATGTCGCGCAGGACCTCGGCTCCATGCTCGGCGGCGGCTACGTGAACCGCTTCGTCAACGACGGCCGCAGCTACCGCGTGATCCCGCAGGTCGAGCGCGACCAGCGCCTCAACGCCGATCAGCTCCTCAACTACCACGTGCGCGGCCCCGGTGGTCAGCTCATCCCGCTCTCCACCATCGCCTCGCTGAAGCGCACCGTGCAGCCGCGCTCGCTCAACCGTTTCCAACAACTGAACTCGGTGAAGATCATCGGCGTGGGCCCAAGCATCGACCAGGCGCTCACGAAGCTCGAGAAGAAGGCCGCGGAGATCCTGCCCGCGGGCTATTCGATCGATTATGGCGGCCAGTCGCGGCAGCTCCGCCTCGAGGGCAGCGCGCTCTGGAAGACCGGCCTGCTCGCGCTGCTGCTGATCTTCCTGGTGCTCGCCGCCCAGTTCAACAGCTTCCGCGACCCGTTCATCATCCTGCTCGGTTCCGTGCCGCTCGCCGTGTTTGGCGCTTTGATACCGGTCTTCCTCTGGAAGACTTCGCTCAACATCTACTCCCAGATCGGGCTGATCACCCTCGTCGGGCTCATCGCGAAGAACGGCATCCTCATCGTCGAGTTCGCGAACCGCCTGCAGGAGGAGGGCGTGTCGAAGGTCGAGGCGATCCGCCGGGCGGCCGCCACACGCCTGCGCCCCGTGCTGATGACCTCCGCCGCCACCGTGTTCGGCCACCTGATGCTCATCTTCGTCGACGGCCCCGGCGCCGCCGCGCGCAACTCGATCGGCTGGGTGCTCGTCGTGGGCATGGCCATCGGCACGGTGTTCACGCTCTTCGCCGTGCCGGCGTTCTACACGTTGATCGCCGCCGATCACCGTGCCGACAAACGCCTGCGGGTCGACTCGCCCGCCACTGAACCCGCCGCCCCGGTGTCGCCCACCGTCACGGTCGCCTGAGAGCGGCCGCTGCGCTCGCACCCGACCGAACCGCAGGGGCGCCGCTTGTCGGCGCCCCTCGTTCGCGTCTTGGAGTGCGACGGCTCGACGCCGCTTTCCCCACCGTGGCTCGACACGGCGCCGGCCGCCCACCTTGGCGGCGTCGCGCGCAGGGTCTTCGCGGATTCGTTGCGGGCCGTCGAGCCGACCCGTCGAAGGCGGTGTCGGGCCACCGCACTCCAGAGGCGCTGCGCCGGGCCCAACGGGCGTCGGCGAGCTGCGCCCCTACCGCTCGCGTGGGAATCGCGACGGCGCGGGTCAGCGGCGCGCCTTCTTTCTCGTCGGCGCCCAGTCCGCGGTGATCACCGAGGAGAAGCCGCCGCGGGCCTTCCAGTCGGCCACGATGGTGAGGCTGCGCGGCTTGAGGCGCGTGCCGAGATCGTCGCAGATCTTGTTCGTCGCAGCCTCGAAGAAGATGCCCTCGTTGCGGAACGAGTGGAAGTAGAGCTTCAACGACTTCAGCTCCACGCAGACCTTGTCCGGCACATAGCGCACCGTGATGTTGGCGAAGTCCGGGTGCCCGGTGATCGGACAGACGGACGTGAATTCGTGGTGCGTGTGCTCGATGAGGAAATCGCGCTGCGGTGCGGGATTCGGGAAGACTTCGAGGATCGTGGTGTCGGGCATGGCGGGAAAAGAGAAGTGACAGGTCGCCAGCGACAAGTGGCAAGTCACCGATCAGCCGACCCCGCCGTCTCGGGCCGCACCGCGAAGGGGCGCCCACCGAACCCTTGGAACTTGCTCCTTACTCGCGCGCGCCCCGCGCGCTACGTCGCCGTCTCGGTGAAGCGTTGCTCGCGGATGACGGTGATCTTGATCGTGCTCGGATACTGGAGCTCGTCCTCGATCCGCTGGCGGATCCGGGTCGCGATCTCGCGCGCCTCGCTGTCGCCCACGGCGTTGGGCGCCACGACCACCCGCACCTCGCGGCCGGCTTGGATCGCGTACGCCTGCTGCACGCCCGGGATGTCGAGGGCGATGCGTTCAAGGCGCTGGAGCCGCTCGATGTACGCGGCCATCGATTCGGCCCGGGCGCCGGGTCGCACGGCGGAAAGGGAATCGGCGAGCACCACCACGCCGGCGTAGAGCGTCTCGGGCTTCACCTCCTCGTGGTGCGCGGCGATCGCGTTCACGATCACCTGCGATTCGCCGAACCGCCGCGCGAACTCCGCGCCGATGTGCGCATGGCTGCCGTCCAGCTCGGCCTCGATCGCCTTGCCGAGGTCGTGGAGCAGGCCGGCGCGTTTCGCGATCTGCGGATCGAGCCCGAGCTCGGAGGCGATGAGCGAGGAGAACTGCGCCACCTCCACCGAGTGGTCGAGCACGTTCTGCGCGAAGGAGTGGCGGAACTGCAGCCGGCCGAGCACCTGAAGGATCTCGGGGTGGATGCCGCTGAGCTTGAGCTTCTGCACCGCGGCCTCGGCGGCCGCGAGCACGTGCGTGTTGATCTCGGCCTGTGCGCGGTGCACCTGGTCCTCGATGCTCGCGGGGTGGATCCGCCCGTCGGCGACCAGCGCCTGCAGCGCGATCTTCGCCACCTCGCGGCGAACCGGGTCGAACGACGAGATCAGCACCATGTTCGGCGATTCGTCGATGAGCAGCGTCACGCCGGTGGCGGCTTCGAAGGCTTTGATGTTGCGCCCCTCGCGGCCGATGATGCGGCCCTTCATCTCGTCGCTCGGGAGCTGCACGATCGTGGCCGTCACGTCGTGGTTCGGCTGGCTGGCCATGCGCTGCATCACTGCGAGCAATACGCGCTTCGCCTCCATCTTCAGGTCCGCCTCGGAGCGGTCCATGACCTCCTTGCGGAACTGGCGCAGGTCGTCCTGGCACTCGATCATGACCTCCTCGCGCAACGCCTTGCGGATCTCCTCGGCGTCGAGGTGGGAGATCTCCTCCAGCCGCAGGCGCAACTTCTTCGACTGGGCGCGCACGGCGTCGCGGCCCTGCTTGATCGCCGCGGCTTCGCGGGACAACCGCTCCTGCCGGGCCTCCAGCTGGAAATCGAGCAGCGCGAGCGACTCCTCGTGGTTGCGGATCTCGCGCAGCTTCACGTCGATCTCGATGTCGTGGCGGTCCTGCTCGCGCTGCAAATCCGCCCGTTTGGCCGCGAGCTCCTCATCGGTCTTCGCCCGGAGCTCCGCCCCGGCGACCTGCGCCTCGCGCCTGGCGAGCTCGACCAGGTTGGCCGCGCGGTCGGCGGCGACCCGCCGGGTCTGGCGCAGGAGAAACCAGGACAACGCAAACCCCGCGCCGGCTCCGGTGAGCGCCGCGAGAAGGAAGGTCAGAGCGGATGATTCGCCGAGAAAACTCAAGAGAGTGCCGCCAATCGGAATGTGGCGAAGGACGCGCACCGTAGGGTCGCGCGTTCAAAGCGCAATCTTTCTCCCCGAGCCGGGCGGCGTCGCGCGGGACTCCGGACGGCCTCCGGCGCCGCACTCGTGTCCGCTCCGATCGCCGCCGAGGAAAACCGCGCCGGAAGTCAGCGCGGCGTTGCAGTGCCAACGCGGTTCGGTTCGACTCCCGCTCCGGTGAAAGAAGCGCTGCGACCAGGCCTGCTGTCGTTCCTGAAGGTGGCCACCCGCCAGACCTGGGACTGGGTGGGGCCCTTGGCGTTGATGGCGCTCTCCGCGATCGGCGTGTGCTTCATCTACAGCGCGCAACTCGCCACCGGCCTGCACCAATGGAAGGTGCAGATCGGTTGGCTCGTCGCGGGAGCGATCGTCTACGTGGCGGTGTCGCTGGTCGACTATGAGTTCTGGCTCAAGTACGCGCACTGGGTCTACCTGGTCTCGATGGTGTTCCTCATCGCCGTCCTGCTGCCCGGCATCGGGACCGAACGCTACGGCGCCCAACGCTGGATCGACTTCGGCCCGATCTCCTTCCAGCCCTCGGAATTGGCCAAGCTCGCGACCCTGCTGATCTGCGCCAGCATCCTCGCGCGCAACAAGATCGGCTCCATCAAACCCTCCTTCCTGGTCCTGGGGAAATTGGCCCTTGCTGTGGCCTTGCCCATGATCTTGATTCTGCTTCAGCCGAACCTCGGGACGGCCCTCGTGATTCCCCCCATGGTCGTTTCATTGTTGTATGTCGCGCACCTGCCGCGGCGGTTCTTCATCGCAGCCATCGTGCTCTTCGCACTGCTGGCCACGGTGGTGACCGTCGACATGGTCCGCTACTACAACTTCATGACGGAGAACAACCTCTCCTTCAGGGACGACCGCGGGAAGTACGAGCCGCATTCCTGGCTGCCTCTCTACGATTACCAGCGCAATCGCATCCTCGCCACCGTCGACCCCGAACGCATCGATCCGAAGAACATTGGTTGGAATCTCCGCCAATCGCTCATCTCGGTCGGCTCGGGCGGACTCACGGGTAAAGGCTGGACAGAAGGCACCCAGGCGCAATTGGGCTACCTGCCCCCGACGGTAGCCCACAACGACTTCATATTCTCCGTGCTGGCGGAGGAGAAAGGCTTCCTGGGAAGCCTGACGGTGATCGCTCTCTTCGGCGTCGTCCTCATGAACGGCGTGCGTATCGCGGGCCAAGCCCGCGACCGCTTTGGCACCTACCTCGCTCTCGGGGTCTCGGTGATCATCGCGATGCACGTCTTCGTGAACATCGGCATGACGATCGGATTGATGCCCATCACCGGCCTGCCGCTTCCCTTCCTCAGCTACGGTGGTTCCTTTGTGCTCAGCTGTTGTCTGCTGCAAGGCTTGGTGCAGAGCGTCTATCGGTTCCGGAAGAACTTCTAGCCATCCCCGCCTTCCGGCCCCGCCCGCCCGCACCGGCCAGTCGCACAGCGCCTGGCGCCCCGGGAATCCCGTCCAACGACAGGACATCGCACCCAATGAGCGAACAAACCAACGTCCAACCCAACGACGTTAACAAACAACACGACGACGAACTCGCCCAGCCGCCCGGCGACCAGAACGCCCAACGCGTCGACCCCGCCGCCCTCAAGAAGGACGCCGCCGAACGCGCCAAACAACGCCCGCTGATCCAGAAGATCCTCTCCCTCTTCCAGAAGAAGGAGAAGGGCGCCTTCCGCGAACTCATCATCAACTCCGAGCCGCTCGAGAAACGCGTCGCGCTCCTCGTCGACGGCATCCTCGACAAGTTCGAGATCGAACGCGAATCCGATGACCGCATGGTCGGCGGCATCTTCAAGGGCCGCGTCAAGAACCTCGATCCCGGCCTCAAGGCCGCCTTCGTCGACATCGGTTTCACCAAGAACGCCTTCCTCCACTACTGGGACATCCTCCCCGCCGCCGCCGACTCCTCCGTCGAGGTCGTCCGCGTCAACCGGTCCTCGAAACAGCAGGACAAGTCCAAGATCACCCTCAAGGACATCCCCGGCCTCTACCCGCCCGGCACCGAGATCGTCGTGCAGGTCACCAAGGGCCCCATCGGCACCAAGGGCCCGCGCACCACGACCAACCTCTCCCTGCCCGGCCGCTTCCTCGTTTTGATGCCCTACTCCGACCAGTGCGGCATCTCCCGCAAGATCGAGGACCCCAAGGAGCGCCAACGCCTCAAGAAGATGCTCCAGGAACTCACCATTCCCGAGGGCATGGGCGTCATCGTCCGCACCGCCGGCGAGGGCAAGAAGTCCCGCTACTTCGTCCGCGACCTCCACATCCTCCTCAAGAAATGGGAGGAGATCTCCCGCCGCATGGAGAAGGACCGCCCGCCCTCCTGCCTCTACCAGGAGCCCGACATCGTCGAGCGCACCGTGCGCGACTTCCTCACCGAGGATGTCGACCGCGTGCTCATCGACAACCAGCAGGACTTCGAACGCGTGCAGGAGATCGTGGGCCTCATCTCGAAGCGCTCCCGGT
>JAEZSJ010000032.1 GCA_023443985.1 Verrucomicrobiota bacterium
CGTTGGCCGGCGGGGACGATCGCGGTGTTGCCCTCGAAGCGGAGCGCGACGCCGAGTTTCTCGAAGGAGCGCACGATGAGGTCGAGGTGCTCGGGCTGGGTGTCGGTCACGCGCACCTCGCCGCCGGTGATGGCGCCGAGGGCGAGGAAGGTGACGACCTCGTGGTAGTCGGTGCTGATGGCGATCTCGGCGCCATGGAGGCGCTCGACGCCGTCGATCTCGAGGCGGCTGGTGCCCAGTCCGCGGATGCGCGCGCCCATGGCGACGAGCGCGGCGCAGACATCCTGCACGTGGGGCTCGCTGGCGGCGTTGATGAGCACGGAGGCGCCGTCGGCGAGGGCGGCGGCCATGGCGAAGTTCTCCGTGGCCGTGACGGACATGTAGTCGGCCCAGTGGCGGGCGCCGCGGAAACGGCCGTCGAGGGAAAACGCGGCCTCGTCGCCCAGCGCGAGGCGTGCGCCGAAGGCGCGGAGGACGTCGAAGTGCGGATCCAGTTCGCGGATGCCGAGGGAGCAGCCCTTGGTGTTGGACTCGGCGGTGATGCGCTTGAGGCGGTGGAGCAGGGCCGGGTAGAGCAGGACGGTGGAGCGCATGTCCTGCGGGAGTTCGCCGTTGGCGAGGGCGGGGCGGAAGCGCGAGTGGTCGAGCGCCATGGTGCCGGCGGCGCGGTCCCACTCGATGCGCGAGCCGTGCTTGGTGCAGAAGGCGACCATCTTCTCGAGGTCGGTGATGGCGGGGACGTTGGTCAGGCGCACGGGCTCGTCGGTGAGGAGCGTGGCGCAGAAGATGGGGAGGGCGGCGTTCTTGTTGCCCGAGGGGCGGATGGTTCCGGAGAGCGGTTTGCCGCCGTGGACGAGGAGGTCGGACATGGTGTGCGGCGCGGAGACTGGCGGAAGCCGCCGGCGGGGAGAATGCGAAAAGCAGGCCCGGCGGTGGCAGGACGCAAAATTCCGTCCGACCGCGACACCGATCTGCGTCCTCGCCCCCCCGAGCCCCCCTCCGAGCCCGTCGCGAGAAGACCAGCCCGCACTCCCGAAGACGCAAAAGTGTGTCGCGGTCGGACGGGAATTTGCGTCTTTGCTACTCCGCGAGAGACGGTTCCTCCGTGGGCCGCGTCCTCGACCCGCTTGCGGGCGAGCGGGTCCACCCGCAGGCGGAAAGCTGCAAGGCGGTGTACCAAGACGGCCTACGGGGCCGGCAGTTCGGGCGGGTGGAGGAAGGCGTGGAGCTCGGCGGCGAGGCGGGGACCGATGCCGTCGACCTCGGCGAGCTTCTCGGGCGTGGCGGCGCGGAGGCGGTCGATGGAGCCGAAGTGCTCGAGCAGCGCGGCGCGGCGCTTCGGGCCGAGGCCGTCGAACTCGTCGAGCACGGACTCGCGGATCTTTCGCGAGCGAAGGTCGGCGTTGTACGTATTCGCAAACCGGTGTGCCTCGTCGCGCAGGCGTTGGAGGAGATTCAGGCCGGGATGGTTGAGCGGAAGGTTCAGCGGCTCGCGGGCGTCGGCGAAAATGATGGTCTCGTGTTTCTTCGCCAGGCCGATGAGCGCGGGCGGCGTGAGGTCGAGGGCGAGAAACGCCTTCAATGCGGCGCCGATCTGGCCGCGGCCGCCGTCGATCACGATGAGGTCGGGGAGCGGCCTCTGCTCGTGGGCGAGGCGTTGGTAGCGGCGGCCGACGACCTCCTCCATCGCGCGGAAGTCGTCGTTGCCGATGAAGGTGCGGATACGGAAGCGGCGGTATTCGTTCTTGTCGGGCCGGCCGTCGCGGAAATGGACCATCGAGGCGACGACGAAGGTGCCGCTGATGTGCGAGATGTCGAAGCACTCCATGCGCGCGGGGAGCGCGCGCAGGTGGAGCACCTCGCGGAGCGACTCGAGCGCGACGGCGTCGGTCTGGAACACATCGGGCGCGCGTTCGAAGCGGCGGGCCTTGCGCAGCGTCTCCTCGAGGGCGAAGACGCCGTCGCGCAGCTCGGCGGCCTTCTCGAACTCCTGCGCGGCGGCGGCGCGCTGCATCTCGGCGCGAAGGGTCTCGAGCCACTCGCGGGACTTGCCGTCGAGGAACGTGACGGCCTGTTCGACGCGCGCGCGGTACTCGTGCGCGGTGACGAGGTTGGCGTGGCCATAGAGCTCGGCGCGCACGTCGTCGTAGAGCTGCCAGCGGCCGTCGGCGGCGGGCTGGGGGCGGGCGTCGCCGAGGAGCACGCCATACTGCCTGCGCATCTGGGCGAGGGTCTTCCGGAGCAGCGCGCTGTGGGGGAACGGGCCGAAGTAGCGCGCAGTATCGAATTTCTTGATTCGGGTGAGGCCGAAGCGCGGGAGCTCGGCTGCGAGGTCGACGCGGACGAGGAGGAACCGTTTGTCGTCGACGAAGTCGGTGTTGTATTTGGGTTTCCACTCCTTGATGAGCTTGCCCTCGAGCAGGAGGGCCTCGGGCTCGGAGCGGACCTCGATGATGTCGAAGTCGTGGATGAGGTCGATGAGCGCGCGGATCTTCGGTTGGGCGGTGGCGGCGCGGGAGCGGACGAAGTAGGAGGAGACGCGCCGTTTGAGGCTCTTGGCCTTGCCCACGTAGATGATCTGCCCGAGGCGATCCTTCATCAGGTAGA
>JAEZSJ010000162.1 GCA_023443985.1 Verrucomicrobiota bacterium
GGCGGCTCCCGCCCCTGAGGCTCCTGCGGGCCCCGTTGCCGTGTAGGTACCCCTGATGCGTCGCGTGGGCCTGTTGCGCGCCGCCGTGCAGCCCGGCCTACGGCTGGTCGAGGTTCCGTATCGAAACGACCAACTGTCGCTCGTGGTGCTTCTGCCCGATCCGGAGTTGCCGCTCGCGCAGCTCGAAGCGCAACTCACGGTTGCCAAGATTGGCGACTGCCTCCGCACGCTGCGGTCCGGCCAGCCCGCCCGGTTCGACCTGCGCCTGCCGCGCTTCAAGGCCGAACGCTCGGTGGCGGAGCTTGCGCCCGCGCTCGGCGCCCTCGGCGTGAAGATGGTGTTCGACCGCGCCGGCGGCGCGGATTTCGCCGTGTTCGGCGGCAACCCCGACGGCACGCCGCTCTATCTCTCGGCTGTGAGCCACCTCGCGAAATTTGCGGTCGACGAGAAGGGCGCAACCGCTGTCGCCGCCACGACACCTGCCGCCGAGCCCGCGTACGACGCTCCCGTGGCGGTGCCGACGCCGTTCGTGGTCGACCGGCCTTTCCTGTTCTTCATCTGCGACCACCAGAGCGGGGCGGTGTTGTTCATGGGGCGCGTCGTCGACCCGCGGACCACTTGAGCCCGGGCTGTCGCGGACCGCGCAAGATCCAGGGCGCTTGAGCGCCGCTCTCCTTCCGACCAGCCATGTTCAACGGAAAAAAGATCGTCGTCGTGATGCCGGCGTACAACGCCGAGAAGACCCTGCGCGCCACCTACGACGAGGTCATGGCGCAGGGCGTGGTCGACCTCGTGATCCTCGTCGACGACCGGAGCCGTGACGGCACGGTGGAGCTTGCGCGCACGCTGCCGCAGACGCTGGTCCATGTGCACGAGCACAACCTCGGCTACGGCGGCAACCAGAAGAGCTGCTACCGGCTCGCCCTCGAGCAGGGGGCGGACGTGGTCATCATGGTGCACCCGGACTATCAATACACGCCGCTGCTCATTCCGGCGATGGCCTCGATGATCGCCAACGGCCTGTACCATTTCGTGATGGGCTCGCGCATCCTGGGCGGCCACGCCTGGCGCAGCGGCATGCCGCTCTGGAAGTACGTGGCCAACCGCGGCCTCACCGCCGTGCAGAACGTGCTGCTCGGCGCCAAACTCTCCGAGTACCACACCGGCTACCGCGCCTATTCGCGCGAGCTGCTCGAGAAACTCGACCTCTCGGCGAACTCGAACGACTTCGTCTTCGACAGCGAGTTCATCGCGCAGGCGCTCTGGCTCGGCTATCCGATCGCCGAGGTGAGCTGTCCGACCAAGTATTTTCCCGAAGCCTCCTCCATCAACTTCCGGCGCAGCGTCGTCTACGGCTTCGGCTGCCTGCGGGTCGCCGCCCGCTTTGCGCTCAGCCGTTGGTTTGGCCTGCCGCGCCCGGCGTTTCTCGCCGTGCTGAAGCGGAGCGCCCCGGCGGAGTAGGCGGGCGCGGCGTTGCGCGAGGGAACGGGGAGACCGCGCACGGTGCGCCCGAAAAGAGAAGCCGCTCTTGCGAGCGGCTCCACGGGTCGGCGTCTCCGATCGGTCTCCGGTCGACTACGCGAAATCCTCGACCGGCAGGAGCAGCGAGGGCCCCTTGACGGTCGGGAGTTTGGCGATCGCGGCGCGGGCCTTGTCCATCGCGGCGCGGCTGGCGAGGTGCGTCATCAGGATGAGCGGCACGGACTCTCCCTCGTTGCCCTCGGGCTGCACGATCGAGGCGATGCTGATCCCGGCGTTGCTGAGCAACGCGGAGACCTTGGCGATCACGCCGGGCTTATCCACGACAGTCAGGCGAAGGTAGAAACGGGAGGAGGTCTCGCTGAACGGCACCACGGTGCCGGCGGGCGCCGTGGGGGCGAAGGCGGGCACGCGGTCGAGTGTGCCGCGGGTGATGTCGAGGCCGGCGTCGGCGAGGTCGCTGAGCACGGCGGAGGCGGTGGCGTCCTTGCCCGCACCGCGGCCGTAGTAGAGGGTGTCGCCGATCGGCGCGCCGGAGACGAAGACGGCGTTGAACACGTCGTTCACGCTCGCGAGCACGTGGCTTTGCGGCACGAGGGTGGGGCTCACGGCCACGCTGATGCGTGCACCGGCGGGCTTGGCCTTCTTGCCCGCGCGCGCCTTCGCGCCCTTGGCGGGCGGGGCGAGGCGGACGGAGCCGAGAAGCTTGATCGTGTAGCCGAGCTGTTGCGCGAAACGGATGTCGAGCGGGGTGAGCGAGCGGATGCCGTCGACATGGATCGCGTGGTGGTCGACCCAGAAGCCGTGCGCGAGGGAGGCGAGGATGCCGGTCTTGTGGGCGGCGTCGTGGCCGTCGACATCGAGCGTCGGATCCGCCTCGGCGTAGCCGAGCCGCTGGGCGTCCGCGAGCACGTCGGAGAAGGCGGCGCCCTCGCGGGTCATGCGGGTGAGGATGTAGTTGCAGGTGCCGTTGACGATGCCGTAGATGCGCTCGAAACGGTTGCCGACGAGCGCCTCGCGCAGTGTCTTGATGATCGGAATACCGCCCGCGACGCTGGCCTCGTAGTAGAGGTTGGTGCCGGCCTTCTTCGCCGCGGCGAAGAGCTCGGGGCCGTGGGCCGAGAGCAGCGCCTTGTTGGCGGTCACGACCGCCTTGCCGCGCGCGAGGGCGGCGAGGACGATGACCTTGGCGATGCCGGTGCCGCCGACGAGCTCGGTCACGATCTGGATCTCGGGATCATCGACCACGTCCTTCCAGTCGGTGGTCATCAGCTCGCGCGCGATCGGGTAGGGGCGGGGCTCGTCGAACGCCTTCACCGCCACCTTCTTCACGACGAGGCGCACGCCCGTTCGCGCGGCCATGAGCTCCGAGTTCTGCTGGAGCGCGTTGAATACGCCGCTGCCCACGGTGCCGCCGCCGATCATGCCGAGTGTGACCTGTTTCATAGTGGTGAAGGCGGGCAGCAAAGACGCGCCCCGGAGCGGCGACAACGTTTGTTTGGCGGAAAATCTGTCGTCCCGCGCTTGAGCGCCGGCGACGCCGCGCCGTTGGCCGCGCGACGCATTGATCGGCGGTCGCCGACCGCTTCGCCGGAGGAAAACGGATCGCGCGCGGCGTCGGTGGCGGCAGGCTGCGCGTCATGGAAACCCCTGCTTCGACCGCGAGCGCATCCAGGTACAAAGTCGCGTTGATCGGCTGCGGCCGGCCCTGGCGCACGGAAGGTGCCACAGGGTTCGGCATGGCGCACCGGCACATGGCGGGTTACGCGGCGACGGGGCGGTGCGAACTCGTGGCGGTGTACGACCGCACGCCGGCGCGTGGGGCGGAGTTCGTCGCGGTGCACAACCCTCGGGCGAAGGTCTACGACGACTACGTGAAGATGCTGGACGCCGAGCGGCCGGACCTCGTGAGCGTCTGCCTCTGGCCGCTGCAACACGCCGAGGTGGTGTGCCGCGTGGCGGAGTTCCGGCCGAAGCTCATTCTCTGCGAGAAGCCGATGGACATCCATTGGGACGCCGCGCTCCGCATGCACGAGGTCTGCCGCGCGCAGGGCGTGCTGCTCGGGATCAACCACCAGCGCCGCTTCAACCTCCCGCTCGTGCGCGCGAAGGCGTTGCTCGATGCCGGCGTGATCGGTGGGCTGCGACGGATGGAGGGCGCGTGGCGCGACACCGCCGACACCGGCTCGCACGTATTCGACATGATGTTCTTCTTCAACGGTGACGCGCCGGCCGACTGGGTGCTTGGGCAGATAGACCTGCGCGACGCGCAGACGGTGTTCGGCGCGCTCCAGCCCGGCCACGGGTTCACGGAGGTGCGCTTCAAGAACGGCGTGCGAGGGGCCTACCGCTTCGGCAAGGACCACGAGGAGAACGGCTGCCTGCTGCGGCTCGTCGGTGAACGGGGCGAGATCGAGATCCTCAACGAGGCGCCGTGGCTGCGCGTCCGGCGGGCCGGGGCGGGCGAGTTCGAGGCGGTGGACACCGGCGAGAGCATCCATGACGACCTGGCGATCCGGCGCGGCATAGAAGATTTGATACACAGCCTGGAGCACGGCGGCACGGCGCAGCTCGACAGCTCGCGGGCGCTCCGTGCGACGGAACTGATCTTCGCCACGTACGAGTCGTCGCGCCGCCGCGCGCGCATCGACCTGCCGCTGCCCGCCGGGCGCTGCGCGATGCTGGAGATGATCGCGACAGGCGAAGCGAAGGTCGGGTAGGGGCGCAGCGCCGACAAACGGAGCGAACTGGGCCCGCAGTGGGCATGAGGCGTCGGCGAGCGACGCTCCCACGGAGCGAGCGTCACGCTTGCGGCAGGACTGGTCTGCGACCGGTCACGTTGGGCGTGCGCCGTAGGGGAGGTCGCGGGTCGGGGATGTCCAGACGAAGACTGGACCTACCGGGGTGAGCGAGTCCCGGCAGATGGGACCGGTCGATTGCACGGAGGTGCAATGGGCGCGGATCCCAGATCGCGTAATTGACAAATCCTACAAATGTAGGAACAACTGCCTACGGTTGTAGTCTATCCCGCCATGCCGCCCCGTATCTCCGCCTCCGAATGGGAAATCATGAACGTGCTCTGGACGCGCAGTCCGCTGACCGCGCCCGAGGTCATGATCGCGCTCCCGCCCGGCACCGAATGGGCCCAGAAAACGGTGAACACGTTTCTGGCGCGGCTTGTCGAGAAAGGCGCGGTGAGCGCGACGCGGCAGGGGAAGGCGAATCTCTATCGGCCCGAGCTCACCCGCGAGGAATGTGTCGCGAACGAGGGCGCTTCGTTCCTCGAGCGTGTCTTCCGCGGCGCGGCGGGCGATCTCGTGCTGCATTTCTGCGAACGGGCGGATCTCACGCCCGACGAGATCCGGGAACTCGAGGCGTTGCTGAAGTCGAAGAAAGGCCGCCGATGAGCGGCGTCGGCGCGCAGGTCTGGTCGCTGGCGCTCGAGCTCGCGTGGCGCGGGTCATGCCTCGTGGCGGTGTTCTTCGTACTCCGTGCTCTGTTGGTCGGGCGGGTGCCGGCGCGGTGGTTGTTTCTCGGCTGGGTGGCGGTGGGACTGCGGCTCGTGCTTCCGCTCGGCGTGCCCACAAAATGGAGCCCGTTCAACTGGGTCGCTGGTGAACCGCCGGCCGCCGCATTTGCCCAACCGCGGGAAAACTGGCCGGACACCGTGACTCCACCGGCGCCGCGGCCCGACGGCGGCGACGTGCCGATAGCGAGCCGCGCGCCGCGCGGGTATGGCACGATGGACCTGCTCGGCGGCCTCTGGCTGGGCGGAGCGATCCTATTTCTCGCGACGCGGACGATCGCGGTGCGTCGACAGCTGCGCCGTTGGCGCCGGGGCGAGCAGCCGACGTGTGCCGACGTGCGCGCGCTCCTCGACGAAGAGTGCGCGGCGGCGGGATGCCGGCTGCCGTCCGTGTGTATGTCGACGTGCGTGCCGGTGCCGGCGATCAGCGGGCTGCTGCGGCCGACCTTGTGGTTGCCGGCGGGCCTCGCGGAGCAGGTCGGCGAAGCGGCGCTGCGCGATGTGATTCGCCATGAGCTCGCGCACTGGCGCCGCGGCGACCTGTGGGCGCAGGAGCTGTTCGCGCTCGTGCGCGGCCTGCACTGGTGGAATCCGCTGGTGTGGTTGGCGGTGCGTACCGCCCGCGCCGACGGCGAGATCGCCTGCGATGAATTTGTCGTGCAACGGATGGCTTCTGCAGAGCCGTCCGCGTACGGAGCCTCTCTCCTCAAGGTCCTGGGAGCGGCAGGCGGACGAACCGGCACCTCGGCGGCTCTCGGGGTTTTTGGAACACGAAAACAACTGAAACGGAGAATACTTATGATCACGAGATATCGGACCCCTTCGCTGGCGCGGACCTTGTTCGGAATGGCGGTGGTCGCCGCTGTCGTGGCGCTGGCGGCCACGCGGGAGCTGCGGGCGGAGCAGCCAGCCGCGGGCGCCAGCGGTCTGGTCACCACGACGGCGCCGGACGGATGGTGGGAGAATGGCAGCGCTGAGGAGAAATACGTCGTCGGCACGGATGCCACGCAGGGCAGGCCCGCGCCGAGCGCCTACGTGAAGTCGATCGCGGAGACCACGAACACGTTCGGCGGCATGATGCAAAGCTGCGATGCCGCGGCTTTTCGCGGGAAACGGGTGCGGTTCTCCGGCCTGCTCAAAACCCAGGATGCCGCGAGCGGCGCGTGCCTGTGGGTGCGTGTCGACGGGGCGGACGGAAAGTCGCTCGCGTTTGACAACATGCAGCGCCACCCGGTGATCGGCACGAAGGACTGGACGCCAGCGGAGATCGTGCTCGATGTGCCGGAGGCGGGGGCGACGCTCCACTTCGGGTTCTTCCTGATGGATACGGGCCAGGCGTGGGTGAGCGCGCTCGCGTTCGAGGAGGTGGGGCGGGACGTCGCCGTGACCGACAGCAAGGGGCGGTTGCCCGACAAGCCAACGAACCTCGGCTTCGCCGCGCCGGCGGCGAAGTAGCCGGCGCGATCGGTAGGACCGGTCTTTGACCCGTCCCTTTGGGCATACCCCGCGGGGGACGGCGCGGGTCGGGGATGCCCAGTCGAAGACTGGACCTACGGGATGAGGGTGGCCGGCAGGTTGGCCCGGGCATCAGTTTGCGTCGTGATGCCGTGCCATGCGGCGTGGAACTGCCGCGCTGGCGGTGGCGGCGGCGCTCGTCGCTGGCAGTTGGGGCGCTACACCGCCGCCTCGGCGAAGCGGCCGAGGTGGCGATAGTTCTGATACCGCTGGTCGAGCAACGTCTCAAGCGGGAGCGCGGTGATCGCGGCCAGGTGGCGTTGCAGGGCGGCGGCGAGCGTCTGCGCGGCGGCGGCGGGATCGTAGTGCGCGCCACCGAGTGGTTCGGCGAGGATCTCGTGGGCCACGCCCATGCCGGCGAGTTCGGCGGCGTTGAGCTTGAGCGCCTCGGCGGCCTGCGGCGCGGCGGCGCGGTCCTTCCAGAGAATCGCGGCGCAGCCCTCGGGCGAGATGACGGAGTAGTAGCTGTTCTCGAACACCAGCACACGGTCGGTCACGCCGATGCCGAGCGCGCCGCCGGAGCCGCCTTCGCCGATGACGACGGCGATGCTCGGCGTGCGCAGGACGGCCATCTCGCGGATGTTCACCGCGATCGCCTCGGCCACGTGGCGCTCCTCGGCGCCGACGCCGGGAAACGCTCCGGGCGTGTCGATGAAGGTGATGAGCGGCAGGCCGAATTTTTCGGCGAGGCGCATGAGGCGCAGCGCCTTCCGGTAGCCTTCGGGGTTGGGCATGCCGAAGTTGCGCTCGAGATTCTCCTTGGTGTCGCGGCCCTTCTGCTGCGCGACGATCATGACGGGTCGGCCCTGGAACGTGGCGGTGCCGCCGATCAGCGCGCGGTCGTCGTTGAACTGCCGGTCGCCGTGCAGCTCCTGAAAGCCGGTGAAGATCGCGCCGATGTAGTCGAGCGCGTAGGGACGTTTCGGATGCCGGGCGATCTGGACGCGCTGCCAGGCGGTGAGGTTGCTGTAGACGGCCCGTTTGGTGGCGTCGATCTTGGCCTCGATGGCGGCGAAGTCGGCGGAGGCATCGACCTTGTTCTTGAGCGACAACTCGCGCAGGTGGGCGAGTTGTTTCTCGAGATCGCGGATCGGTTTCTCGAATTCGAGCAGGAGCTGCGGCTTTTCCATGGTAGTGGAGACGGGACGCGAGCCGCGGAGCATTTCCGGCGCCCGTGGGGGCGTCAACGGGGGCCGGCGGCGGCGCCACGGAATGAAGCGCAGCGAATACCGCAACGAAGGAGAAGAAGCGTCGTGGGCGCGCCGGCCGGGGAGAACAGAAAACCCCGGCTGCAGAGCGCGGCCGGGGTGCAAGTGGGCGCCGGTTACTCGGCGGCCTTGCCGGACTGCTCGGCGGCCGCCATCTCGGCGGCGAACTCCTGCGCGGCGGACTGAACCTTCTGCATCATCGAGTGCATCAGCGGAGGCATCGCAGCCATGGTCTTCTGGGCGAGGACGGGCATCTTCGCAGCCATCGCCTTGCCGGCGGGGGTCTTGTAGAATGCGATGATGCCATCGACCTCTTCCTGGGTCAGCGACTCGCTGTAGATCTGGACGTAGACGGGCTCGAGCTTCGCCCAAGTGAGCTCTTCGGCCATGATGGCCTTGGCCTTCGCGGTGTACTTGTCGACGGCGGCCTGCTGGGCCGGGGAGACCGGGCGGCCCTGGGTCGCCTGCGCGAGCATCTGCTGCATCATGCCGTCGAGCTGCCCCATGGCGGCGTCGATGACCTTCGGGGCATCGGAGAGGACGAGCAGCTCCTTCACGGAGCGTTCGCTGGGCTGGGGGCCGGCCGCGAAGGCGGCCGAGCAGAGGAGGGAGAGGGCGAGGACGATACGTTTCATGTATTCTGTTGTTTGTGTTCTGGGTGGTGGGGATGAGTCCGCCGGGGACCGGCGAGTGCAAAGGGCCGGGATCCTGCAGGAGAGTGTTCGTGGGCGGCGTGTCGATTCAGGTCGTGCGGCCGACAGCGAGCTGGAGGATCGGCCGGGAGAAGTCGCAGATGCGGAAGTGGTGGCGCACGGCGAGCCAGTGTAGTGTGACGGCCACGCTGGTGAGCGTGAGGAGAATCGCGACACCGCCCGGCGTCAGGACTGCGTCGAGAAACACCACGGGTGAATACTCCGACGCACGAGCGCCGAGCCGGGCTGTGATGCCGCCGATGATGCCCGGTGCTATAAAGGTGGGTACCGCGAGGCCCGTGATCAGGATCCAATAGTGGTGCGCGGCCCGGTAGAGGAAGGCCTGGACCAGGAGCGCGGCCGGCAGAAAGAGAAATGTCGCGGCGAGCGGGCGGACGAGCACGTTCGCCTCGAACGGGTCTCCGGCCAGCAGGGTGGCGCCGACAGCCAGTAGCGCCAATTCGGCGGCGAAGGCGACAGCCACCAATCCGGTGATACGCAACGTCTCGCAATGGGCGCCACGGGCGAGCCGTTGCCGGGAGAGAGGGAGCCGGTGGGGCGCGAGGACGGCGGGCGCGGCGAAGCTCGCAGCGGCGACGAGCCCGACGAGCAGTGCGAGGAGGTACAGCAGCGTGGCGATCAGGCCGGCGGTGGTGCCTGGTTGAAACGCGGCGGCGAGCTGATCGACGTATTGTGCGTACGTTGGCGCACGCCCCGCCTCGGCCCGGCTGGTGACCAGGGCGAGCACCCCCAGGCAGACGAGCGGGGCCCCGCTGAGGCAAACCAGCCCGAGGAGCAACTGGCTCCGGCCGACACCGCCGAAACGGCAGTGGTGGATGACGGCCACCCAATCGCGCAGCGAAGAGCCCACGGTCGGGAGGTTCCAGTCCTTGCGGGGATTGTCCGCTTTGCGCGCCGCGAGCAGGCGAGCGTTTTCCGCCTGCATCTGGCGCAACACGGCGAAGCCGCCGGACCCGCCGAACGGGAGGCTGGTTTGCAGGCAGCAGTACACCATCGCGCTGCGGCTGCGCTCGCGGAGGCCCTTCGCCGAGAAACCGCGTTGGACGCAGAATGCGGAGAAGGCGGTGCCGGCGACGAGGACCGCCCCAGGGTACGCCTGAGCGATGGCGAGGACGAGAGCGCGGGAGGGAAGCATGAGCAGCGCGAGGAGCGCGGCGTATCCGGCCATTCCCAACGCGGCGCCCCAGCCGAGGCCACGTCGGCGATTGAGCAGCGGAGCCGACAGCCCGGCGAGGATGAGCCCGGCGCTCGCGGCGCGGGGGAACGGGAGGCCGAGCATTTCGGCGCCGGTGAAGCAGACCACCGCGGCGACCCCGCAGGCGACCAGATGCCAGCGCCGGAAGGCGGAGCGAACACCGGGGAGCTGCGCGGCGAAGCTGCGGTGCATGACCTCATGGAGGGGACCGAGCAGAAAGGCACCGAAGGTGACGGGGCCGAGCAGCGTGCACGTGAGGAGCGCGGCCTCCGGAGTCGGCACCCCGCCGAACGCCTTGAGCAGATTGAAGCCCAACGCCCAGGTGTAGAAGGCGGCGAAGAGGAACGTCCGCACGGGGCGGAGGAGCATGAGATAGGCGCGGAAGGTCATGGGCGGATGGCGCGAGGCGGGGGCGACCGGCATAGTGGGCGGTCAGCCGAGGCGGAAGCCAAGTCGGCGGAGGCAGTCCCTGGTGCGGTTGAGGTCGCAGGTGCGATAGTGGCGGCGGAAGGTGGACCAGGCGAAGGCGAGCGAGGCCAGCGTGAGAATCGAGAAGATCGCGATGCTGAATACCGATGACGAAAAGCCGGAGTCGCGGAGGACGACGGCAAAGGTCGCGATGATGAAGCCGGGGAACGCGAGGAGGCCGAAGAAAATCTGTGCGAGCGCACCGCGTGCGAACACCGCTATTGGCAAGAGGTTTGCGGCGATGACCGCGACGGCGGTAAGCGGGAAAAACCGGTGCAACAAGGCGAAGCTCCACGGCTGGTCCGCGACAAGGGCGGCGGTTGCCAGCGCGGCGATGGCTCCGGCGGCGCAGCCCGCAAGAGCGAGGAGGGCG
>JAEZSJ010000241.1 GCA_023443985.1 Verrucomicrobiota bacterium
CCTCCATCGCGCTGTAGAGGTACTCCTCGACGGTCTTCGGGATGCGGTGGATCTCGTCGATGAAGAGCAGGTCGCCCTCCTCGAGGCTGGTGAGCAGGCCGGCGAGGTCGCCCGCCTTCTCGACCACGGGGCCGGAGGTGATGCGCACGGTCTTCCCCATCTCGGCTCCAAGAATCAATGACAGCGTCGTCTTGCCCAGTCCGGGCGGCCCGCTGAGCAGGATGTGGTTGAGCGGGTCGCCGCGGCGCCGCGCGGCGCCGACCATGACCTTGAGGCGCTCGACGGTCTTCGCCTGGCCGACGAAGTCCGAGAAGGAGGCCGGCCGCAGCGCGGCCTCGGCGGCCGTGGCGGGCGCGGTGAGCGCGGAGTTGAGGAAGTTGACGCCTTTGTCGGGCATGGGGTGTCGGGAGACGCCGCGAGTAGACGCGGCGCGCGGGGTGCTGGCAAGCGGGGGCTGGGAGCGGGGTTCAGTTCCTGCCGAGCGAGGCGGCGAGGCGGCGCACGCCCTCGTCGACCTCGGCGAACGAAAGGTGCCCGTAGCCGAGCGCGAGCGCGCCGGGGTGGCGCGGTCGGCCGAGCGCAAAACCGTCGACCGCGTCGGCCTCCACCCCGCTGGCGCTCATGCGGGCGCGCCTCGCGGCGTCGAAGCGCACACCGCGGAAGGTGGCAACGAGGTGCAGACCGGTGGAGTGGCCGGAGATCGCGACGGTGCTGCCGAAGCGGGCGTGCAGTGCGGCGACGAGGCGCTGCATCCGGCGGCGGTAGAGCCGTTGCATGCGGGCGAGGTGGCGGCCGAGGTGACCCTGCCCGATGAAGCGGGCCATCGCCTCCTGCGTGTAGCGGGAGACGCCGAGGTGGAGCGTCTCGGCGGTCTCGACGGCGGCGGGCACCAGCATGGCGGGCAGGACGACGTAGCCCAGGCGCAGGGCGGGCGCGAGGCACTTGCTGAATGTCCCCAGATGCAGGACACGCTCCGGCGCGAGGCGGCAGAGCGAGTCCACCGGGGCGCCCTCGTGGCGGAACTCGCTGTCGTAGTCGTCCTCGACGATCAGCAGCTGGTGGCGGCGGGCGTAGTCGACCAGCGCGAGCCGGCGCGGGATCGGGAGCGTGGCGCCGAGGGGAAACTGGTGGGCCGGGGAGACGAAGACCAGGCCGGCGCGCGGTTTGGCGGGGAGCTGCTCGACGACGAGACCGGAGGCGTCGGCCGGGATCGGCGTGACCGTGTGGCCGGCCTCGGCGAGGAGGGCGGGCACGAAGCCCACGACCGGGTCCTCGACGAGCGCGCCCGGGCGGCGGTGTTTGAGCAGGTGCGCGACGAAGGTGAGCGCGGCGGTCGTGCCGGCCGTCACCACGATCTGCCCGGGAGTGCAGTCGATGCCCTTGGTCCGGCGCAGGTGGGCGGCGATCTCGGCGCGCAGCGCCGGGCTGCCGGCGGGCGGGGCGTAATCCCACATCGCGGCATCGCGGAAGAAGCCGACCTGGCGCAGGCAGGACAGCCAGCGGGCGCGCGGGAACAGCCCGACATCCGGTGATCCGCAAACAAAGGATACGAAGCCGGGACGGTGCGGCTCCGGTGCCGCTGGTCCCTCGGAAACGGGCACAGGCGCCGGCGGCGCGGGTCGCGGGCGGCGCAGTTGCGCGACGTAGGTGCCCGAGCCGGCGCGCGCCTCAAGGTAGCCCTCGGCCAGCAGCTGCTCGAAGACGGCGACGACGATGTTGCGCGCGATCCGGTGCTCGGCGGCCAGCTCGCGCGAGGAGGGCAGCTGCGCGCCGCCGGGCAGTTCGCCCCCGAGGATCTTGTCGACGAGCTGCCGGTAGAGCTGGCGGGAGAGGGTGTCGGGGCCGTGGCGGCGGAGTTCGAGCCAGAGCATGCGGCGCCGATGCCAAAGTGGTTCCATCGAAAAGGCAACAAGGTGGCTCTCCCCGCGCGGGACCCGTCGTGCGATGATCACGACCGTTCACCGCCCCGGCCGCGCCTTGGCCACCGGTGACGTTCCACCAACGCATACATGAATCCGACCACACACATGCGCCCGAGCCCGCGCCGGCTCGGCAAGTCCGGCCTTGAGGTGAGCCCGCTGGGCCTGGGCTGCTGGGCCATCGGCGGCCCCTGGACCTTCAACGGAACCGCCGGCGGCTGGAGCCGCGTCGACGACGCCGAGTCGTTGCGCGCGCTGCGCCGCGCCTTCGATCTCGGGGTCACCTTCTTCGACACCGCGGCCAACTACGGCGCGGGGCACAGCGAGCGGTTGCTCGCGCGGGCATTCGAGGGGCGCCGCGACCAGGTCGTGATCGCCACCAAGTTCGGCTATGCGGTGGACGAGACCGCCAAGGTGGTGAACGCCCACGGCCAGCCCGAGGAGAACAGCGATGTCGCCGGCCACCTGCGGGAGAGCCTCGAGGGCAGTCTGCGGCGGCTCGGCACCGACTACCTCGACGTGTACTTGTTGCACGTTTGGGGCTTGGACATCGAACGCGCGCTGGAGGCCCGCGAGCTGCTCGAACGGTTTGTCCAGGAAGGCAAGATACGCACCTACGGCTGGAGCACGGACCGCGCGGATGCGCTTCGGGTCTTCTCGGCGGCGCCGCACTGCGGGGTGGTCGAGCAGCAGTTGAGCGTGCTCGATGGCAGCGCCGAGGTGCTCGCGCTCTGTGCGGAGCTGGACCTGGCGAGCCTGAACCGCGGCCCGCTCGGCATGGGGCTGTTGACGGGAAAATACGCCGCCGGAAGCCGGTTTCCCGGCGACGACGTGCGGCACCACGCCCAGTGGCATCCGGGGTTCAGGGACGGCAGGCCCACGCCGGAGTGGCTCGCGCAACTGGCGGCCATCCGCGAGGTGCTCACCAGCGGCGGCCGCACGCTCGCGCAGGGCGCACTCGCCTGGCTCTGGGCGCGCAGTCCGCGGACGATCCCGATCCCCGGCTTCCGGAGCGTCGCGCAGGTCGACGAGAACTGCCGGGCGCTGGAGTTCGGTCCGCTGACCGCCGCGCAACTGCGGGAGATCGACCAGCTGCTCGGCCGGGACTGAGGAACCGGGCAGGCGCGGAGGGCCGACCGGCAAGCGTCGGCTCCGCACACTGAGGACACGCAAACCCGCCACCGCACTTCCACCATGTTCCACGACCTCCGCCTCGCCTGCCGCCGGCTGCGCCGCAGCCCCGGCTTCACCCTTGTGGCTGTGCTCACGCTCGCGCTGGGCATCGGCCTGAACACCTCGATGTTCAGCCTGATGAACGCGCTGCTCCTGCGCCCGCTTCCGTATCCGAACGGTGAAGATCTCGTGCGCGTCTTTGTGACCACGCCCCAGGCGGACGACTGGGCGCTCACCGCGCCGGTCTACCGGCAGGTGCGCGAGTCCGGCGCGGGGTTCGCGCGGCTGGCGGCGTTCGGCTGGTGGGGTGCGAGCCTCACCGAGCCGGGACGGCCCGCGGAGATGCTGGTGGCCGTGCGGGCCACCGCGGAGTTTCTGCCCACGCTCGGCGTGGAGCCGGAGCTCGGGCGGTGGTTCACGCCGGAGGAGGATCGGCCGGGGAGCGATGTGGTGCTCATCAGCCACCGGCTCTGGCGGACGCGGTTCGGCGGCGATCCGCGGATCCTGGGCCGCACGATCCACGTGGACCGTGAGCCGGCGACGGTGATCGGCGTGATGCCGGCGCGGATCGACGCCCCGATCGTCTTCGGTGTGGTGGATTTCTGGCGCCCCGTCGCACTCACGGCGGCGCAGTGGGAGGACCGGAAGGAGCGCTGGCTGCACGCCGTGGGCCGGCTGGCGCCCGGTCAGTCGCGGGCGCAGGCCGGCGCGGCGCTCTCCGCGGTGGCGGCGCGGATCGCACAGGACCAGCCGCTGGAGAACGAGCACCACGGGCTGCGCGTGGTGTCGTTGCATGCCTCGGCGACCGACGGCGCCGCGCGCCGCATGACCTGGCTCACGCTCGCGCTGACCGGCTTCGTGCTCCTGATCGCCTGCGCCAATCTCGCGAATCTCCAGCTCTTCCGCGCGGCGGCGCGCTCCCGCGAGATCGCGCTGCGGGCGGCGCTCGGCGCCACGCGCGGGCGGCTCCTGCGTCCGCTGGTGTACGAGAGCCTTGTGCTCGCCCTGGTCGGCGGCGCGGCGGGCCTGCTGGTCGCGGCGGCGACCAACGGCTGGATCGGCGCGCACATCGTCTTCCACAACGCCCCGCCGGGGCAGCCGCTCCCGCTGGACGGGCGCGTGCTGCTCTTCGCGCTCGGCGTATCCATTGCAACGGGAATGTTCTTCGGCTGCGTGCCCGGCTGGCTCTCGGCGCGGGTGCAGCTCGCGACGGCCCTGCGGGACAACGGCCGCGGCATGACCGCCGGACGCCGTCAGCACCGGCTGCGGGCGTGGCTGGTGGTGGGCGAGATCGCGCTTTCGCTCGTGCTGCTGTGCGGCGCGGGTGTGGTGCTCGGCGGGCTGCGCGAGCACCTGCGGCGCGACACGGGCTGGCGTCCCGAGGCCATGGTCTACGGTGGCGTGGGCCTGCAGACTCCAAACTATCGCGACGACGAGGCGGCGGTGCGGTTCTACGAGCGGATGGTGGAACGGTTGGCGGCGCTGCCCGGCGTGGAGGGCGTGGCGTTCGGCTGGGATCTGCCCGTGGCCCCCAACCGTGAGCCGCGGCCCTTCGAGGTCGAGGGGCGCGCGACGGCGCAGGAGGGGGGCGAACCGCTCGCCTATTTCAACGGCGTGCTCCCGGGGTATTTCGACGGGCTCGGGATCCCGCTGGTGGCCGGGCGCGATTTCACGCGGCGCGACCGCACGGGCAGCCCGCGCGTGGCGATCGTCGGCGAGTCGGTGGCCCGGGCGTTCTGGCCGGGCGAGAGCGCGCTCGGGAAACGGATCCGTGGGATGGATCCGCGCCATCCGGAGTGGATGGAGATCGTGGGCATCGTGCGCGATGTGCGGTTCGCCGGCTCGCTGGCGAGCCCGCCGACGCGGTGGCAGGTCTACCAACCCTTCGCGCAGGTGGAGGTGTGGCGCTGGGGTTCGGTGGGTCTGCGCACGCGCGGCGCGCCGGAGAGCCTGGTCGAGCCGCTGCGGCGGGCGGTCGCCGAACTCGACCCCGACATCCCCGTGTGGCAGGCGCGTACGGTGAACGACGAGATCGGCCGGCGGCTGGCGAACTCGCGGCTGACCGGGCAGTTGCTCGGCGGCGTGGCCTTGCTCGGGCTGTTGCTGGCGGCGTTGGGGATCTACGGCGTCGTCGCCCAGTTGGTGGCGCAGCGCACGCCGGAGATCGGTGTGCGGATGGCCCTCGGCGCCGACATCGCCGCGATCTACCGGATGGGGCTCGGCTCGGGCTTCCGGCGGGCGGTGCGCGGGGTGGGACTGGGCGTGGGCGGGGCCGTGGTCGTGGCGCAACTCGCGCGGGCGCTGTTGCCGGAAGTCCCCGGGGCGAGTCCATGGGTGTTCGCCGGCACGACGGCGGCGCTGGTGGGCGCGGCGCTGGTGGCGACCTGGCTGCCCGCGCGACGCGCGGTGCGCATCGACCCGGTGGTGGCGCTGCGCGGGGAGTAGCGGCGGAGCGGAGAGCCGCTCTCGCGAGCAGCTCCACGGGCGGCCGGCCACAACGGACGAAACGCTCACGCGTTCCGCCACAAGGACCGGCTTCAACGAGGCCGGCTACAGGTCACTTGTCGGATCAGATCGCGAACTCGCTGGCGCCGGGCTCGGTGAAGTGGAAACGGCGGGGGCCTAGAACAGGACGTCGAGCAGGCGGTGGAAGAGCGCGTCGGCGGACGTGTTGAGCACGTCTTCGCCGGGTTCCTTCCATCCGATCAGGCCGGCGAGAGAGACGCCGAGGCCGAGAATGCCCAGGACGACGGTGATCCAGAGATTGAAGCCGGTGACGAGCGACCAGCCGGAAAAGCCCAACGCGGCGAGGCCGAGCAGCATCGCGAGCAGACGTTTCCACCACTCGACAGTCTGCACGCGCAGCGCGAGAAACTCCTCGAGTTTCACCTCGGCGCGTGAGCGGTTGCGGAATGCTTTCTGGGCTTCGCGCAGGGCCGAGCGTTCGAGGTACGACTGGTGGCGGGTGCGGCTCACGTCGAGCGGCAGGCTTGTGGTTTAAGCGCGGCTTGCGAGGTAGCGCTCGGCGGCGGCGCGATTGAACGCGTGGTCGCGGGAGGAGCGTTCGCGTTGCTCCCGAGGGAAGACCGGTTCACCGAGGTTCTCGAGCGCGATCAGGATCTGGTAAACGACGTCGGCATCGCGTGGGAGTTCGCAGCGCAGGGCGGCCACGAGTGGCGCCAGGTCGCGGGAATCACTGCGTTTGCCGAGCGCCCAGTAGGCGGAGCTGCGTAGGGACGAGTTGGCGCCGTCGGCCGCGAGCCAGTTCCAGAGGGTGCGTGCGAGGTCGTCGGGTGCGATGGTGTCGAGTTCGGCCTCGGCGATGATCACCGTCTCGAAGTCCGAGTGGCGTACCCCGCGGGCGGCCTCGAAGCGGAAGGCGGCGGCGGTGAGAAACTGGGAGTCGATCTCCATTTTGGCGGAGGATGTTGGAGACGGAACGCTCACGCGTTCTGTTTCAGCCACTCCTCGGGGGTGAGGGCGGGAATGGGGGAGCCGCGGAAATCAGACTTGTTGCGGGTGATGATGCAGGTCGCGCCGGCGGCCTCGGCGGAGGCGATCTGAAGGCAGTCCTCGAAATCCTTCTGCGGCAGCTTCAGCGCCAGCTTGGCTTCCGGTTGCCCGACGGGGGCCACATCGGCCCACGCGAGCACATCGGAGAGGAAACTGCGTGCGGCGGCGGGCGAGCTGGCTTTGGCGAGCACGTAGTAGAGGTTCGACAACGTGTGCCAGGCGACGAAGGCGGAGCCGGGGATACCTTCGAGACGGTCGAGCAGTTCCCCGCTGCGGGCGGCGCCGGGCCGGGCGAGGGCGACGTCGAGAAAGACGTTGGTGTCGATCAACGCGCGCATGTCACTTCACGTGCTTCTCCAGCAGGTGGGCGAGGCGAGGGTCGTCGGTCGCCGCCTCGGGCGCGGGGAAGCGGCCGGTCCAGCGGGCGGAGAAACCGGGCTGTTCGGCGGTGCCGGAGAGGTGCGCGAGGTGCTTCTCGACGAGCGCGGAAACGGTGACTTTGCGCCGGCGGGCGTAGGTCTTGGCCTTTTCGATCACCTGCACCGGGAGGTAGAGCGTGAGCTTCGTCTTCACGTACGTAAGGCTGTGAGGGCGTACGTAGGCGTCAACGGCGAAGGTGGAGTGCCATCAGCCGCGAGCGGGGTGCTGAGGTAGGGCGAACCGTCCCCGGTGAGCCGAAACACGGTTGATCTCTGGCGGGGGGCGTCCTGCCGGCGCGGCTCACCCGGAGGGTTCGGATCTACCGCGGCGGCGGGGTCACTTGTCGGACCAGATGGCGAACTCGCTGCCGCCGGGTTCGGTGAAGTGGAAACGGCGGCCGCCGGGGAAGCTGAAGATGTCGCGGGTGATCGTGGCGCCGAGGGCCTTCGCCTTGTCGCGGAGCTCTTCCAGACGCTCGGTGTAGATCACGATGAGCGAGGAGCCGGCGGCGTAGCTGGAGACTCTGTCGGAGCGGTAGAAACCGCCGTTGAGCCGACCGTCCTCGAAGGCGAGGTAGTCGGGGCCGTACTCGGTGAAGCGCCAGCCGAGGAGCGCGGAGAAGAAGGCCTTGGTTTTCGGGAGATCGCGCGAGGGCGTCTCGACGTAGTCGACGGTGTTCGGGATCGAGGGCGGCGGCATGGGTTTCGGGGGTTGAGGGGCGGAGTCGGCGGCGGAGAGAGCGGATGTGCCGAGAAGTGCGGAAACGAAAAGCAGACGAAGGTCTGTGGAGTTCACTCGGTTTCCTTTCCCTTGGCAGGAACTCGTGCTGCGTCGTGCTTCTTCACGAGCTCCTTGATGTGATACTTCTCTTCCCAGGCGCGGACTCTCTCGCTGCCCGCTTCCGTGAAGTTGTAGTCGCCGCTGCAGAGTAGCTCCGGAAACTCGACTCGCTCGGTGAAGTCTTGAGAGCGGGTGTGGTTGCCGTGGCAGAAGTCGATAGCAGTGATGATCTCGGTATTACGGTAGAGTACGAGAGTGTAGTCAGGCGTGCACATGCAGACCACTTCCTTGCGCGTACGCGGATTACCGGGAACGCCCTGGGGCAACTTTGCTGGGTCGAACTCAAGCTGGTCGGCCAACTCACGCAGCATTCCGAGATTGGTAAGGGATAGGAAGGTTCCTTCGTTGATGCGGTTGGGTTCGAGTAGCATCGCCTCAATGTCGACAACAAGCTGTGCGTGGGTTGCTGCGTCAATGGCCCGACGGACTCCGCGAGTATACTCTGCGGCTGTGGCAGGGCCTCTTTCCGTAGCTTTGATCAGAAGCTCTTCGTGAGTTGGCTTCGTATTCTGGGAACACGCTGCAAACGGGAGAATGGTGACGAGCAAGACGGCGAGGAAGCGCATGGGTGAGTCGGCTATTCTTCGTTCACCGCCACTCCACCGCGGCGCCGAGGGCGCGGAGGTTTTCGACGAAGCGGGGGTGCGCGCGGCGGATGGCGTCGGCGTTCTTGACGACGCTCTGGCCGGGAATCGACGCGGCGACGGCGTAGAGCGCCACGGCGGCGCGGATGATGTACGGCGCCTCGACCACGGCGGGGCGCAGCGGGCGGGCGCCGAAGACGATCACGCGGTGCGGGTCGCTCACGACGACGTGCGCGCCGAACTTCGCGAGCTCGGGTAGCCAGGTGAAGCCGCCTTCGTAGATCTTGTTCCAGAACTGCATCGCGCCCTCGGCGCGCACGGCGAGCGCGATGAGCACGGGCAGGAGGTCGACGGGGAAGTACGGCCAGGGCGCGGCCTCGATCTTGGCGAGGAGGTTGGTGGTGTGCGGTTCCTCGATGCGCAGGCGTTGGCCGGCGGGGACGATCGCGGTGTTGCCCTCGAAGCGGAGCGCGACGCCGAGTTTCTCGAAGGAGCGCACGATGAGGTCGAGGTGCTCGGGCTGGGTGTCGGTCACGCGCACCTCGCCGCCGG
>JAEZSJ010000255.1 GCA_023443985.1 Verrucomicrobiota bacterium
GACGTGCTCCGCGTCGCACGCGACGAGCTCGCCACCTGGCCCGAGCCGCTGCTCACCCCGACCGGCTTCCGCGCCTGGGCCAAGCCGCCGCGGCCCGCCGGCAACTGCGGCTACGACTGCGCGACGATGTTCGGCCTGCTCGGCACCGAGCCGCTGCTGTTCCCGGTCGCCGAACCGGAACCGTGGCTGTCTTCGCCGATCACCTACAAACTCTGGGCCGGCGAACGCCACCGCGCCGCCACCGCGTGATTCGGTCACCCGGCGCCCCTCCGCCCTGCGTGATCGCCTCCGTCCCCTTTCCCGGATGAACGCTCCCGACTCCCGCCTGCCCCTGCGTTGCTGGGCCGAAATCGACCTCGGCGCGCTCGAGCGCAACCTCAAGCACATCCGCGCCGCCCTCCCCGCGCGCCTCAAGTACGTCGCCGTGGTCAAGGCCGACGCCTACGGTCACGGTCTCCCGCAGGCCGCCGCGCGCCTCATGCACGCCGGCGCGGATCTCTTCGCCGTGGCCAACGTCGCCGAGGCCACCGCACTGCGCGAGCTCGGGCCCGGCTGGCCGATCCTCGTCCTCAGCGCCGTGCTCCCCGAGGAGGATCGCTACCTGGCCGACTACGAACTCACCGCCGCGGTGTCCTCCCCCGCGGAGGTCGACCGGTTCAACGAACTCGGTCGCCGCGCCGGCCGCCCGATCAGCGTCCACCTCAAGATCGACACCGGCATGGGCCGCCTCGGCGTCTGGGCCCCGCAGGCCCCCGAGCTCTACGCGAAGATCCGCGCCAGCGAGTTCGTGCGCCTCGACGGAGTCTTCACCCACTTCTCCAGCGCCGACAGCGACTCCAAGTACACCCGCCAGCAGCGTCGCCTCTTCTTGGACACTGTGCGCCGGCTCCCCGGCCTCGACCGCCGGCGTCTCATCATCCACGCCGACAATTCCGCCGGCCTCGAGACCCTCCAGCGCCGCAGCCCCGTCAACGCCGTGCGCGTCGGCCTCCTGCAGTTCGGAATCCTCCCCCACCCGAGCTCGATGCTCGCCGCCGTGCACGTCGAGCCGCTCTTCAGCTTCCACGCCCGCGTGGGCCTCGTGAAGCAGCTCCCGCGCGGCACCGCCGTGAGCTACAACCGCACCTACACTCTCACCCGCAACTCCACCGTCGCGATCGTCACCGCCGGCTACGGCGACGGCATCCCGCTCTCCTGCAGCAGCCGCGCCGAGGTCCTCGTCCGCGGGAAACGTTGCCCCGTGCTCGGCCGCGTCACGATGGACCAGACCATCGTCGACGTGACCGACAACCCCGGCGTCGCCGTCGGCGACCATGTCACGCTCGTCGGCCGGCAGGCGGACGAGGAGATCACCGTCACCGAGTTCGCCGACTGGGCCGAGACGATCCCGTACGAGATCCTCTGCTCGGTGACCAAGCGTGTGCCCCGCGTCTACCGCACCACGTTGGGCACCTGACCGGCGGCTGTCTCCACCTCGTGGGGAGATTGTTTTGACCGGCCCGCCCGCCCGCGAGATAAACACCGGCGCCCGACCACGCGCCCCGCCGGCTTTGTATCTCCGCCCCGAACACACTGCTGTCCCATGGAACTTCCCGTGCAGAAGCGAGGACTCGTCCGGGGCTCGGCGTTCGGGTTCACCTGCCATCGATGCCTCGGCTGCTGCCGCCACAAGCGGATCCAGCTCAACCCGTACGAGATCGCACGCCTCGCGAGGAACCGGGGCACCTCCACGACCGGCTTCATCACCGCCTTCACCACGGCCGGCGGGTCCATTCTCAGGGCGCAGGAGGAAGGTGCCTGCGTGTTCCTCGGCTCCGACGGCTGTCTGGTCCATCCCGACCGCCCTCTGGTGTGCCGCCTCTACCCGCTCGGCCGCCACGTCGACCTCTCCGGCGGCGAGACGTTCTCCCTGTTCGCCATCGAGCCCGGAAGCAGAAGCCTGATCGACGAGCACGGAGTGGTCGCCACCTACCTCGACGCGCAAGGGGCGGCGCCGTTCATGCATGCCGCCGACCGGTACTATGCTTTGCTCCGCGACCTCCTCGAGACGCTCGTCCGCGAGGCGGACGGGGAACCGGAGGAACCGGCCGTGCTGGCGACCGTCGCGGAGATCGCGGCGGGCGACGACAGCCGCCACGACCTGTCGCGCATCGACATGGACCGGGCCGTCGCACAGTATTGCTCCGCTCATCACCTCGCCGAACCGCCGGAACTCGACGCCCGCATGGAGCTCCACATCCGGGCCCTCCGCGAATGGACCTCCGCGCAACCACCTCCCACGACTTGCCCATGAACACACACCACACCCCGCGCCCGCTGACCCGCAAGATCGCCATCGCCACCATCGCCGCGTCGCTCGGCGTCTCGCTCGGGTTCCCCGTTGGGGAAGTCCTCGCCGCCGACGACGGCTCGCGCCCCGCCTCCGCGCAATCCCGACACTCCAGGGACCGCGCGCCCGCCGACCCGGACAAGGGCTCGTCCAATCAGGCCAAGTTCAAAGACACCTCCTCCAACCAGGGGAAATTCCGAGATACTTCGTCCAACCAGGGCAAGTTCCGGGACACCTCGTCCAACCAAGGAAAGTTCCGGGACGCTTCGTCCAATCAAGGAAAGTTTCGGGACGCCTCCGCCAACCAGATGAAGCTTCGCCCGGAGGCTGATGCGCCGCAGAACGCCGCGGCCGACAGAGGCCGCTGACCGCCGCCCACCCGCGCCCCGAGGCAACGCCGCGCCGCCGCGCCCGCTTCCGCCGGACTTGGTCGCGGCATCGTTCGGTAGCAGCCCGTAAAAATCCCCGCGATCCCCCCGCGGTCGGCGCCCCGCATCGACAGACGCACCACGACGATCAGATCATGGACGCCTCCAGCCCATGGCCTCCACCCCGCTGCGTCCCACCCTCCTCCGCCTCGCGCTCGGCGGCGCGCTGATCCTCCCTCCCGCGCTCCACGCCTGGACCCCTGGCACCGGCGACCCGGATGCCGTCGAGGGCTTCACCGTCGCCGCCACCGAGCGCATCGACGTCCTCGCGTTCTACAACACCGTCTACGCCGCCTCCGAGGACTTCGCCGCCAACATGGCCTGGACCGGTGATGTCGCCGCGGGCGCCGCCGGCACGACCAGCGGGGCGTTCAAGGACGACATCCGGCGTCGTATCAACTTCTTCCGCGCACTGTGCGGCCTGCCCGCCGACATCGTCTTCGATCCGCTCAAGAGCGCCAAGGATCAGGCCGCCGCGCTGATGTTCTCCGCCAACCGCGGTCTCAGCCACTCCCCTCCCACGAACTGGCAGTTCTACTCCCCCGACGGGGCGCAGGCCGCCGGAAACTCCAACATCGCCCTCGGCAACTACGGCCCCGATGCCATCGACGCCTACATCCGCGACGACGGCGCCAACAACACCGTCGTCGGCCACCGCCGCTGGCTGCTCTACTCCCGCGCGCGGGTCATGGGCACCGGCGACGTTCCCGAGACCGGAACCTACGGCAGTCCGGGCTGGTATGCCGCCGCCAACGCCTGCTGGGTCATCGGCGAGTTCAAGCCTCCCGCCGCCGCCGCGTTCGTCGCCTGGCCGAACCGGGGCTACTGCCCCATCGATCTCGTCCCGGCCCGTTGGTCCCTCTCCCATCCCGACGCCAACTTCCGCGCCGCCACCGTCACCCTCGCGCAGGGCACCAGCAACATTCCCGTCACCATCCTTTCGCACTCCGATACCGGATACGGCGACAACACCATCGTCTTCGAGCCCCAGTCGCTGCCCGCCGCCGCGCCGTCCGATATTCCGTTCACCGTCACGGTCGCGGGCCTCACCGGCACGGGCGTGCCGGCCACCTACACCTACAACGTCACGCTCTTCGATCCCGGCGTGCTCGGGATGAGCGTGGCCGTCGCCGGCCCCGCCACCCCGCCCACCACCGGCGCCGCGTACACCTTCACCCCCGTCCCGCAGGCCGACGCCTATGAACTGCGCGTCTCCGCCACCTCCGCCTCGCCGTGGACCGAGGGCGCCGAGGACGCCACCGCCACACTCGTCCAGGCCGTCACCACCGGCAGCTACCCGCTCCGCACCACCGCCTACAAGCGCTCCGGCAACAAGGCCTTCCACCTCGCCTTCCCCGACTGGAACAACCAGTCGTTCGTCGTCCTGCGCGACCTCATCCCCACCGCGGATAGCCAACTCCAGTTTGCCGACCGCGCCTTCTTCGCGGCGACCACGACCACGCTCTCCGCCGAGGTCTCCACCGACAATGGCAACACTTGGACGAGCGTCTGGAGCCGCCCCGGTGTCGGCCTGAGCAGCGTCGACTGGGACCCCGCGTTCCTCGTCCGCTCGGTGAGCCTCTCCCCCTACGCCGGCCAACTGCTCCGCGTGCGCTTCATCCTCCGCTCCAACAATGCCGCGGCGGTCATCGATGCCGCGGACAACTGCGGCTTCTACGTCGACGACATCGCCGTCACCCACGCCACCCGGCTGGTCGACACCGCGACCACCGCGCTCCCCGGCGGCGCCACCGGTTTCACCCTCGAGGTCGCCACCGCCGGAGCCCCGCTGGTCGCCGGCGACACCTACATCCTCCGTATTCGCCCGCAGGTCGGCACCCGTTGGTTCGGCGACGGGCCCGTGCTGGCGGTCGCGCCCACCCGCGCCACCGGCTACGCCGCCTGGGCCGCCGCACAGACGCCCGCCCTCGAGGGCGGCCCGCTGGACGACCACGACCACGACGGCCTGTCCAATTGTGTCGAATACGCCTTCGGGCTTGACCCCGTCCGCCCCACCCCGGCCTCCGCCCTCCCCACGGCGACCGTCTCCGGCGACACCTTCGGCTTCACGTTCACCTCGCCCGAGGGGCGCAGCGACGTGGCCTACGCCGCCCAATGGTCGACCGACCTCGTCACTTGGACCGACCTCCCCGACACCGGCGACGGAGCGACCCACCTCTTCCGCGTCGACACCGCCGGCCGCCCGCGGCTGTTCGTCCGGCATGTCATCGCCGTCGCACCCTGACCGGGGCGCGTCGTCGCCATTTTCTCGATTCGGCTGGGTGGCGGAACCGGGCTCCGGCGCCAAGGATCCGCCACCGCCGCCCGCAAAACGCGACTTTCGTCCCGTCGGCCTTGACAAAACTCATTTGGCGGGCCTCCTGCAAGGGAGCATTCTCGCCATGATCCGCCGAACCACAATCCCTCGACCACTGGATGACGCCCATTGCGTCATCTTTCCGGGTACGCCCGGTTCTGTGTCCTGAGATTCCGGCGATTGGAGACAATCTGAGAAGGAAATCGGACCCGGGACCGGGCTAATGCCTGTCGTGCCGGCGCCGTTCGGCCCCGCACTTCCGCACTGCCGCGGCGCAGCCATCGTCCTCCGCCCGCGGCCCGTGCCTGAACCGCCAAGGACCGCGCCCGCGGTCGTCCCGTCCCTTCCAGCCATGCCGCCATGCGGCTTCCTCCACTCCGCATCATGGAACATCGTCTCCTCGGTCGCACCGAACTCTCCGTCGCCCCGCTCGCCCTCGGCACCTCCCAGTTCGGCTGGCGCACAGGCGCGCACGAATCCGCCGCCATCCTCGACCAGCACCTGGCGCACGGCGGCAACCTCGTCGAGACCGCCTCGGTGTGGTGCCGCGATGCCGACACCGCCGCCCTCGTCGCGCTCCCCGCCGAGGAGCACGTCGGCCGTTGGCTGCGGACCCGCGAGGTGCCGCGCGACCAGCTCGTGCTCACCTGTCGCGTACTTCTGGATGCGAGCCTGGCCGGTGATCCCCGTCTGGCCGACCACCTGTTGGCCAACTGCGAAAGCACGCTCCGGCGACTGCACACCGACCACCTCGACCTCCTCCTCGTCGAATGGGACGAGGCGCTGCTCCCGCTCCAGCGCCTCGCCGAGGCACTCTGGGCTCTCGTGTGGCGCGGCTGGGTCTTCCACATCGGCGTCTCCGGCTTTCCCGCATGGCGGGTCGCGACCGCCAATGCGCTCGCACGCCAGCACAGCCTGCCTCCGCTCGAAGTCGTCCGCGCCCCGTTCTCGTTGCTGGATCCCCGGCGGTTCGAGCTCGAGTACTCGACGCTCTGTGCCGAGCAGCGTCTCGGTTTCCTCGCCCAGGCGCCGCTCGCCGCGAGCCGGTTGACCCGCAAGCTCCCCGCCTGCCTCCGCGGCACGTGGGGCGGCGGCCGCTCCGGCGC
>JAEZSJ010000273.1 GCA_023443985.1 Verrucomicrobiota bacterium
CTCCTACATCGCGCTCGACGGTAACATCGCCTGCCTCGTCAACGGCGCCGGCCTCGCCATGAGCACGATGGACATCATCAAGCACTACGGCGGCAACCCGGCCAACTTCCTCGATGTCGGCGGCGGCGCCTCGAAGGACCAGGTCGCCGCGGCCTTCAAGATCATCCTCACCGACAAGAACGTGAAGGGGATCCTGGTGAACATCTTCGGCGGCATCATGGACTGCAACGTGATCGCCACCGGGATCGTGGCCGCTGTGAAGGAGACCTCGCTCACCATGCCGCTGGTTGTCCGCCTCGAGGGCAACAACGTCGAGGCCGGCAAGAACACCCTCGCCGCCTCCGGCCTCAAGCTCACCACCGCGACGTCCATGGCCGACGCCGCCGAGAAGATCGTCAAACTCGTCGCCTGACGGGAGAACCCGAAACTCGAAACCCAAGACTCGAAACGTTTCTCCCATGTCCATTCTCATCTCTCCCGAAACCCGCGTACTCGTCCAGGGCATCACCGGCGATTTCGGCGGGCGCCACGCCAAGCTCTCCCTCGACTACGGCACGCAGGTCGTCGCCGGCGTCACCCCCGGCAAGGGCGGCCAATTCTTCGAACACGGCGGCCACAAGGTGCCGATCTTCAACACCGTCGCCGAGGCCGCCAAGGCCACCGGTGCCACCGCCGCCGCGGTGTTCGTGCCGCCGCCGTTCGCCGCGGATGCGATCCTCGAGGGCGTCGACGCCAAGCTCGACCTCGTCGTCGCGATCACCGAGGGCATTCCGATCCGCGACATGGTGCGCGTGAAGCGCGCCATGGCCGGCGCGAAGACCCGCCTCGTCGGGCCGAACTGCCCGGGTATCGTAACACCGGGTACGGGCAAGGACAGCAACGGCGGCTGCCGCATCGGCATCGCCCCGGGCTACATCCACCAGAAGGGGCACGTGGGCGTCGTCTCCCGCTCCGGCACCCTCACCTATGAGGCCGTCTACCAGCTCACCACCCGCGGGCTCGGCCAGACGACCAGCGTCGGCATCGGCGGCGACCCGGTCAACGGCACCTCCCACCTCGACGTCATCAAGCTCTTCAACGACGACCCCGACACCTGGGGCATCATCATGATCGGCGAGATCGGCGGCAGCGCCGAGGTCGAGGCCGCGCGCTGGATCAAGGCGAACTGCAAGAAGCCGGTCGCCGGCTTCATCGCCGGCGCCACCGCTCCGGCCGGTCGCCGCATGGGCCATGCCGGCGCGATCGTCGGCGGGGCCGAGGACACTGCCGCCGCGAAGATCAAGGTCTTCCAGGAGTGCGGTATCGAGGTCGCCGTCACTCCCTCCGACATGGCCGACGCCCTCATCCGCGCCGCGCAGCGGCTCGGCGCGAAACTTGCGTGACGCCACCGCCCAGGCGCCGCCCACGCGGGCGGCGTCCTCGGGCCGCGAAAAAGGCCGGGCCTCCACGCCCGGCCTTTTTCCTGCCCGGCGCGCGCGCTCA
The DNA here is from genome assembly GCA_023443985.1 of Verrucomicrobiota bacterium. Classification (GTDB taxonomy): domain Bacteria; phylum Verrucomicrobiota; class Verrucomicrobiia; order Opitutales; family Opitutaceae; genus CAJCBL01. Next base: position 1,483 of record JAEZSJ010000273.1, read on the forward strand.
GCCGAGCACGTGACGGATCACGGCGGCGGCGGTGTAGCTCTCGGCGTCGCCGGGGAGGAATCGGGCGAGCTGCGCCACGTCGTTGCCGGCGGTGAGGATCGGCGGTTCGGCGGTGCCGTCGGACCGCACCTGGGCGAAGCCGGCGGTGGCGATGAGGCCGTTGCAGAGGCACTTGCGACCGCGCAGCGCCGCGGGGTCGCCCTGCTTGCGCAGAAAGTCGGCGTCGGGTTCCGCGGCGCAGCGATACCCGAGCGAGCCGTCGGCCCGCAGGTAGGGCTCCCGGAGATAGCCCAGGTCGCACACCCGCGGGCGAGCGGCGTAGACCTCGTCGGTGGAGAGTGTATCCGCCATCTGGACCACCTTGAAGGGGAAGCCGGTGGGCGAGGCGAGCGGGTCGGTGTGGACGCGCGCCTGCCCGGAGCGGGCGAGGCGGCAGACCTCGCGCCGCAGGTCGGGGCGCACGGCGGACTCCTCGCAGAAGGCGAACGCGGTGCCGATCTGCACGCCGGCCGCGCCGGCCGCGCGGGCGGCTGCGAACCGCGCGGGATCGGCGTAGGCCCCGGCGAGCCAGAACGGCAGGCCGATGGCGGCGATCTTGGGCAGATCGGGGATGTCGCGCGGGCCGTAGACCGGCTCGCCCGCGGCGCTGAGCTGCAGCTGACCGCGGGGCGGGGCATTGTGCCCGCCGGCGACATCGCCCTCGACAATGAAACCGTCGACGCGGCCGGTCGACTTCTTCGCCAACGTCTGGGCAAGCGGGGCCGAGGACACGATGGCGAGGAACTGGGGCCGGCGGAGCGGCGGCGGGGGGGCACCGAGGAACTCGGCGGGCGCGAAGCGCGCGAAAGTCTTTTCCGCGCCCGCGGCGGCGCCGGCGATGTCGATGGCGAGCTCCGCCGGCTCACCCGCGGCGAAACGATCGAGCACGCCTGGAATTTCGCGCGGGATGCCGGCGCCCATCAGCACGTAGTCGACGCCGGCCAGCATCGCACCGTAGAGCGCGGTGAGCGTGCCGACCTGGATCTTCTCGAGCAGGTTGATCCCGACGGGGTTGGCGTGCCCCTGCTTGGCGAGGTGCACCTCGACGAAGTTGGCGACCACGGTGAGCTCGGCGAGGGCGCGGGACGGTTTCACGCCCGGCATGGCGACGGCCTTGAAGGGCGCGTTGTCCGCCTTGCCGCCCGGCACGTAGTAGGCGTCGCGCACGCGTTCGGCCATGGCAGGGATCGGAAAATGCGCCATGGCATCGGCCATGTGGCCGCCGACATCCCCCGCCTGGAGGCGCCGGGCGAAAACGACGGCGAGCAGCGTGCCGGAGATGACACCGAGTTGGCCGAGTTGGGCGACGGAGCGGGCGAGCCGCCAATTGGAGACGGCGACGCCCATGCCGCCCTGAATGATCTGAGGATGGGACATGGTGGGCTAGACGTGTCGCTCCGCGAGGTCGCAGAGCGTGCGCGGCAGGGGAGCTTGGCCCAGATATGTCACGCGCGAGGCGCGTGGGAGATTGAACCGTGACCGACCGACGAGCGCGCGGACATTGGGCCGCGCGGCGACGCAAAGGAAGCCGCAATTCGCGCCAGTGTTTGGAACGACGGCGCCACCGGCCCCGCGCTCCCGGGGGAGCTCACCGGGAGTCCGACTGTCCGGCACCGGGAAATCCGTAGATGACCCGCGCACCGCGGCGGAAGGTCAGGTACGAGTAGGTCCACGAGAGGAGGACCGAGAGCTTGTTGCGGAAACCGACGAGGAAAACGAGGTGGATGAACAGCCACGCCAGCCAGGCGGCCGGACCGCTGAACTGGAGTTTCCCGATCTTGGCCACCGCGCGGGAGCGGCCGATCGTCGCCATCGAGCCCTTGTCGAAGTAGACGAACGGCGCGCGTTGCGTCGGGGCGGCCGCCGGGCCGGCGCGGAGCTCCCGGGCGAGCTGGCGCGACACATAGCGGCCCGCCTGCATCGCGGCGGGTGACACGCCGGGCACGACCTGTCCCTTGGGGTCGGTCAACGCGATCATGTCGCCGAGCACGCGCACCTCGGGGTGGCCGGGGATGCTGAGATCGGGCAGGACCTTCACGCGCCCGGCGCGGTCCGTCTCGGCACCGAGCTGCGCCCCGAGGGGCGAGGCGGCGACTCCCGCGCCCCAAATGATGTTGGCGGCGCGCAACGTCTCGTTCGGCAGCACGACCTCGCCGGCGCGAATCTCCTTCACCTGTGCCCCCAACCACACGGCCACGCCGAGGCTCTCGAGTTGAGCCTGCGCGCGGTCGGAGAGGTCCGGGGGATAGGATCCGAGGAGGCGAGGACTGCCTTCGACAAGGATCACGCGGGCCATCCGGAGGTTGAGCCGCCGAAAGTCGCGCGCGAGCACGTGGCGTTGGAGTTCGGCGAACGTTCCCGCGAGCTCCACGCCGGTCGGGCCTCCGCCGATCACCACGATCGTCATCAAGCGCTGGCGTTCCGCGGGATCGTCCGTCATCTCGGCGCGTTCGAAGGCGTGGAGGACGTTGCGGCGGATGCGGATCGCGTCGTCGATGGTCTTCAGCCCCGGCGCGTGTTGCTCCCACTCGGGATGGCCGAAGTAGCTGGTGCGGCCGCCGAGCGCCACGACGAGCTGGTCGTAGCGCAGCTCGCCTTCCCGCAGTCGCACTGTGCGGGCGGCGAGATCGAATCCGGTCACCTCGTCCATCAGCACGGTCACATCGCGTTTGCCGGCGAGGATGGAGCGAACCGGCTGGGCGATGTCGGGCACGGCGAGCCCGGCGGTCGCAACCTGGTAGAGCAGCGGCTGGAACAGGTGGTGGTTGGTGCGATCGACGAGTGTCACGCGTGCCAGCCCGCTCGGGAACTCCTGCGCAAAGGTCAGGCCGGCGAAACCGGCTCCGAGGACAACAACGTGCGGGCGGGTGTCGTTGGAGGCGCTCATGCGGCCGACAACGGATCATCGCGGGTGCGAAGACGCAAATCGCCCGCCATTCGCCGAACCAGCGGCGGCGCGAGCCGGAAGGCCGCGGCTCAGGCCTCGGGCCGCAGCGCAAACTCGCGGCCCGCGACGATCTGCCCGTTGACCAGCAGATCGATCCGGTGCGCACCGGGGTAGAGCCGGCGGACGGTGACGGGCTTGAAGCTGTGGCGGCGGTCGAACGTGCGCGTCTCGCCGGCGGCCAACGTGACCTTCCAACCCTTGAAGACCTTGCGGGAACGGCCGCCGTTGGCGCGCACATGGTGTATCGCGTAGTCGACGACGAGCGGCTGCGGCGCGGCGGTGGTGGAGGTCAGCGTCACCGTCAGCCCGAGGCTCTCGCCGATCCGGACGGACTTCTCGGCGCAGGCGAGCGTGGCGGCGCCGACGAAGGCGCGCCCGAGACCCCACGCGGCCAGCGTCGCGGGATGGCCGGCCTTGACGAGGGTGCGGCTGGCGTGGCGCAACAGCGCCACCCGCTCCGGGCCGCCACCGGCCAGGTGCTCGCGCACCCAGGCGGCGACGAGATCGGGGTGGTCTTTGGCGATGTCGTTGAGGTGGTTCGCCACGCTGCGGCGCACGAAGGCGGAGGGATCGTCCTGCAGGGCACGCAGCAGCGGCAGTGTGGGCGAGGGGTCGGCGACGAGCGCCCGCAGCCGCATTCCCCACGGCAGTCGCGGCCGGCTGCCCTCGCTCACCAGCCGGCGCACGTGCGCACTCGGATCGTGGGTCCAAATTTCGAGGATCCGGAAGGTTCTGGTGGGATGGCGCTCGATGAAGGGCCGGAGGGCGAACTCGGCGGAGAAACGCTGCGTGAGCGCATGCAGACAGGCGAGCGAACGCGGCACGTTCTCCATGCCGTACCGGGCGACGTATTCTCCCGTCGAACACACGGCCCAGCCGGAGACGCCGGAGGCGCGTTCCGCCTCGCCAAGGCCGACGGGCTCGCCGGAGTCGTCGAGCGGTGTCGGGGGTGTGAGGCTCGCCTCGATGAGGTCGCAGGCGTGGGCGAAGTCCGCCGGGAGCGTTTCGCCGAGGGCGGCGGCGATCTGCAGGGCCCGGGCCTTCAGCTCGAGCTGCTCGAGTCCGGTGCCGGCGAGGCGCTCGAAACGCGCGCGGTCGAACTGCGGCCACACCCGGGCGAGGTGTGCGCCGGTGTGCACGACGGTCTCCCGGCTGATGAGGTTCTTGAACGGCTCAGCCATGGACGAGTCCGGGAAGCCAAACCGGGGAGGTCGCTGCGGGCAAGACCTTGGCGGACCGGCGGCGAACCGACTTCTGTGCCGCGCAGGCGACGAATGGGTGGCAATTCCCCCGCGCCGCTTGCGCTCGGCGCGCACCGCAACGACTGATGCCGCGCCGGCAGCCCCGCCAACCACCGAGAGAGAACCATGAACAATCCGAAGAACACCATCTGCCTTTGGTTCGACAAGGAGGCCCAGGAGGCGGCGCACTTCTACGCTGCGACGTTTCCCGACAGCGCCGTGACCGCTGTGCACAAGGCGCCGGCCGACTACCCGAGCGGCAAGGCGGGCGACATCATCACCGTGGAGTTCACCGTGTGCGGCATCCCCTGCCTCGGGCTCAACGGCGGCCCGCTGTTCCGCCACAACGAGGCGTTCTCCTTCCAGATCGCGACGGACGATCAGGCGGAGACGGACCGCTACTGGAACGCGATCGTCGGCAACGGCGGCGAGGAGAGCGAGTGCGGCTGGTGCAAGGATCGTTGGGGCATCTCGTGGCAGATCACGCCGCGGGTGCTCACGGAGGCGATCGCGGCCGGCGGTGCGGAGGCGAAGCGCGCCTTCCTGGCCATGATGACCAT
>JAEZSJ010000279.1 GCA_023443985.1 Verrucomicrobiota bacterium
GGCTTATACTGGTCCGACCGCACCGCCCCGGCGGGACTCCATCATGAACAACTCGCCCGACCCGCTCGATGATCTGATCGCCTCCTGGCGCGACGTTCCAACCGCCGCCCCCGGCCTGCGCCGCCGCGTCTGGGCCCGCATCGACACCGCCCGCCGGCCCTCGCCGCTCGCGATCCTGCGCCGCGGCTTCGCGCTGCTCGTGCGCGAACGCGCCGCCCTGGCCTGGGTCGCCGCCTGTGTCGCCCTCGGCCTGATCAGCGCCGAACTGCGCGCCACCCGCCTGCCCATGCAGGACCTGCAGCAGATCGCCACCGCCTACCTCCAAACCATCAATCCCCTGCTGCGCCACTAGGCCCGGCAGTCCGCCGTGAAACGCTTCATCCTCATCGTGCTGCTCGGTTTCGTCGCAGGGGCGGGCGCCCACATCGGGTTCTACGCCTTCCGCCGTCCCGAGGTCGAAAGCCACCTTGCCCGCGACCTCGCGTGGATGCGTTCCCAGTTCGAACTCGATGACACGCAGTTTCTCCGGATCCGCGCCCTGCACGACCGCACCGGGCCCGAGCTCGAGCGCCTGTTCAACGTGCTCCGCACCACCGACGAGGAGCTCAAACGCCTCGAGGCGATCCGCCGCGCCACCGATCGGGTCGACTTCCTCGCCTTCCACCAGGCGAAACAGGAGAACCGGCAGGCCCGCCGCCAGTGCCGCACGCTCACGCTCGATCTCATCTATGCCGTCGCCGAGGTCATGACTCCCGCGCAGCGCACCCGCTACTTCTCGCTCGTCGGCGGCGGAGTCGAACTCTCCGGCACGCCCCCAAGCTGACCCGGCCGCGCCCGCCGGCCGCTCCTCCCCGCCCCCACCCCTACTCGCCTCAACCCCGCTTCCCAGGCGATGCCCGCCGATTCCGCCCAAGACCTTGCCCTCATGGCCGACCTCGTCGCCGGCCGCGACTCCGCGCTCGACCAGATCATGGAGCGCTGGGAAGGCCCGTTGCGCAGCTTCGCCCACCGTTATCTCCTGAACGCCACCGACACCGACGAGGTCGTCGAGGAGACGTTCGTGCGCGTCTACCACAAGCGCGCCGACTTCGCCCCGGGCTCCAACTTCTCCGCCTGGATCTTCACCATCGCCGCCAACCTCTGCCGCCACCGCCTGCGCTGGCGCCGGCGGCACCCCTCCGAGTCCATCGACATCTCCGATGAGGACGGCGCACCCGGCCTGGGCTCGACCCTGCCCGCCCGCGGCGCCGATCCCGCCGTGGCGGCCGAGGGCAACGAACGCGTGGCGGCCCTGCGTTCCGCCGTGGATACACTGCCCCACGACCAGCGCACCGTCTTCCTGCTGCACAGCTACGAGGGTCTCAGCTACCGCGAGATCGCCGTCGCCGTCGGCTGCTCGGAACGCGGCGTCGAGACGCGGCTCTACCGCGCCCGCCAAGCGCTCCGCGAGAGACTCGGCGCCCTCCTCGCGCTCTCCCCGGCCTGAGCGGGGGCCGGCCGCGCGCCCTCCCGCCGCTTCAGTCCTTGAAGGCGAAATCGCGGGCGTCCGGACCGGCCACGCGTTTCAGGTTCCGCCGGATCGTCTCGAGGCTCGTGCGCACCAGCTCGCCCATCGAGGTGCAGGCGTTGAAGTCCCGATTGTGGTAGTGCTCCGCCAGGCTGGCGCGCAGCTCGGCCACGTGGGCCGCGGGCGCGAGCTCCTGCGCGCTCATCGCGTCGAGCAGCAGTTCCAGCCGCTGTCGGATCAGGTCCGCCCGCTGCGTGATGAGCGTCTGCTCCTCGCGCTGGTATTGCAGCGCCGTCGCCTGGTTGAGGTGACGCAGGCAGAAGAGCGCGAGGTCGCGGTTCTCCGGGAAGAACTGCGGCAGGTAGAAGTTCTTCCGCGGGCTGTACGACTGCTGGTCGAAGTCCATCGCGCGGAAACGGATCGTCGGCTCGTCGAAGTCCGGCACCACCAGCGCCACGAAGTTGTACGCGCGCATGTCGCCGAGCAGGCGGATGAAACAACGCTCGTTGAACTTCACCAGCTCCTTCGCCACCCGGATCGGCTTCAGGTCGCCCCGGTGCAGCCACTGCTCGATGAACACGTCGCCCGGGATGCCGATCACATGCTCCTCGACCAGCGTGTCGCCGCTGAGGAGGAAGTTCATCCGGTTGGGCGACAGCAGATGCTCGAGCTCCAGGCCGAACACACGGGAGGCGTCGGCCTTCTTCAGGTAGAAGTAGTCCTGGTTGTCGTTGTACGAATTCACGATCCGGATGCGAAACGGCAGGGAGTTGCCGAAGGTGCAGTAGTCGATCCGGTCCACGTAGAGGTGCTGCATCACCGAGAGGTCGCCCTGCACGCGCAGCAGCGCGTAGAGCCGGCAGAGCGCGGCGTTGAGCCGCTCCATCTCGTGGCGGTCGTACATGACCACCTCCCAGAGCGTCGCGTCGCCGTTGGCGTCGTTGAGCGGGATCGACTCCCGGAAATGCATCAGGTCGCGGTAGAGCACCGGCACCTCGAGCTCGCGGTGGTAGCGCGCGAGGTAGTCGCGCAGCTCCGGCGCGATCGGGTAGGCGGGCTTGCGCTTGGTGGGCGAGAGCGGCTGCTGGCGCTGCGACATGCGCCGCACTCTACGTCGCCCCGTCCCCTTGGCCAGCGCCGAGGCGGGGGGATGCCCCCGCGGCCCATTTCCGCCTTCCCTCACCGCCCGCCCTGCGGCACCCCTGTGCCATGATTCTCGACGTCCTCCCGGTCCGCACCGGCAACGCCCCGGAGAACATGGCGCACGACTTCCTCCTGCTCCAGCGCTACCCGCGCGCCGCGGCGGCACGATTTCGCCACTACGGCTGGCGCGGACCGGCCTGGACTTTCGGCTACAGCCAGAAGATCGCCTTCGTGCGCGCCCGCCTCCCCGCCGACGCCCGCGACCTCTCGCGCCGCGCCACCGGCGGCGGCGTCGTCGACCACACCGACGACTGGACCTACGCGCTCGTCATCCCGCGCGGCCATCCCCTCTACGACGCCCGCGCAGCCGAGAGCTACCGCGGCGTCCACCAGGCGCTGGCCGACGCCCTGGCCGAACAGGGCGTGCCCGTCGAACTCGAGAAACGGGCCGCCAGCCTCGAGGAGACCGATCACGCGCCCGCGCCCGACATCGCCGCGCCCGCCGGAGTCTGCTTCCAGCGCGCCGAGATCTACGACGTGATCCACGCCGGCACGCGCCACAAGATCGCGGGCGCCGCGCAGAAGCGGAACAAGCACGGCCTCCTGCTGCAGGGCTCGATTTGGAGGCCGGCCTGCGCGGCGGCCGTCGACTGGGACGCGTTCCACGACGCCTTCGCCGCCCAGCTCGCCACGGTCCTCGGGGCCGAGATCGAGCATCCCGGCTGGCCGGAGTTCAACTACGACGAAGAGCAGGCCCTCGTCGACCAATACGCCTCGCCCGAGTGGATCGAGTATCGGTAGGTCCGGCGCGGCCGCACGGGTTGTAACGAGATCGTACACCGCGCCCGCTGGTGAACTTTTGCGTGCGTCCGTGGTCCCACTTCGGCCCAATCATCACGTCCATGAAACCACGTCTGCCTCTCCTCGCCCTGCTGCTCGTCGCCACGTTCGCCTTTGGCGCCTGCACCCATGTCCGCGAAGCCACCAGCGATGCCGTGGCCTGGGTCCGCGACGCGCTCCAGACCACCGTCGACGCGCCGCTCGATCGTACCGTGAAGTCCACCACGCGGGCGCTGCAGAACCTCCAGTTCGCGGCGGTCGCCACCAAGGCCGACGCGCTCGCCGGCGTCGTCACCGCCCAGACCGCGCGCGACGAGAAGATCGAGATCACGATCACCTCCGTCACCCCGGTGCAGACCCGCCTCGACATCCGCGTGGGCGCCTTCGGCGACCGCCCGGTCTCCCAGCGCATCCTCGCCGAGATCCAGGCGGAACTGCGCGAGTGACGCCGTCGTCCGCGGTGCGCGTTCCCGCCCGGGCCCGCGCGGGCGGGCCCTGCTCCGGAACCGTCGCCGCGCCTCAGACCGGCTGCATCCGCTGCAGCAGCTCGGCGTACTCCCACATGGGGCCGCGCACGCCGCGGCGGCGCAGTTTCTCCATGGTGTTCACGAAGGCCGGCGGCGGATCGCCCACGATCCAGTTCGGATTCTCCCGCTGGTGCTCGCGCAGCCGCGCGTGCAGCGACTCGAGCGTGAACTCCGGCGCGATGTAGAACCGCGGCTCGACCAGATAGTCCGCCGGCACCTCGCCGGCGCGCTCCGGCGCGAGCTGCCGCCAGAGCGGTGTATCCGGATAGATCCGCATCCCGAGCGTGCCGAAGTAGAACGCCCCGGGCAGCGTCCGCGCCCGGGCGAGCGTCTCCTCGACGGTCGCGCGCGTCTCGCCCGGCCCGCCGAAGATGATGAAGTGGCTGTAGCGCAGACCGAGCGCGTGCGCCTCTTCGCTGGCCGCCCGCACCTCGTCGAAGGTGAAGCTCTTGCCGTAGCTGCGCAGCACCGGGTCGGAGAAACTGTCGGAGCCGAACTCGATGTGGCTGAGCCCGGCGCGTTGCATGAGCTGCAGGAGCTCGCGGGTGACGCCCCGCGGCCGCAGGAAACACTCCCACTGCACGCCGAGGTCGGCGCGGATCAACGCCTCGCACACCTCGGCGACATGCTCGGGCCGGGTGTTGAACACCGAGTCGACGACAAACACGAACTTCACCCCCAGCTCCGCCAGGCGCCGCATCTCCGCGACCACGGACTCGGCACCCAGAAAGCGGCTGCGTGCGCCTTCGATGATCGGATACGTGCAGTAGCAGCAGTGCAGCGGGCAGCCCCGCTGCGTCTGCACTCCCGGCAGCGAACCCTGCGCGAGGTACGCGCGCAGCAGCGCGGGATCGTGGTGCGGCACAGTCGAGAACGCCGCATCCTCGGCGCGGCACGGCACCGCGCGGACCGCGCCGTCGCCCCGGCGGAACACCAGGCCCGGGATCGCGTCGAGCACCGCCTCGCCGCCGCCGGCGCGCAGCGCCGCGACCAGCCGCACGAACGTGCGCTCGCCCGCGCCGTGGATGCCGTAGTCGATCCCGCCGAGCTGGAAGATCTCCCGCGGGAAGACCGAGAAGCCGCTCCCCCCGAGCACGATCGGGGCGGCGGTCGCGGCGCGCACGCGCCGGCAGAAGCCCACCAGGTCGTGGATGAACGACTTCGGGTTGTGGCACTGCACGTTGTCGATGTTGCGCATCGACAGCCCCACGAAGTCCGGCCGCACCCGTGCGAGGCAGTCCTCGAGCGGTTCCGTCGCCATCCGCGCATCCCACAACACCGTCTCGTGCCCGGCGGCCCGCAGCGCGCCGTCGATGTACGCGAGCCCGAGCGGATAGACCGGGTACGGCTGGTCGTAGCTGTTGAGGTTGACGAGCAGCACGCGGGCGGGCGGCTCGATGGGGACGGACGACATGGGCCCGTCTTCGTGCGCGGAATCGCGCGGCGGCTCAAGTCCGAACCGCGGGCCGGCGCGCGAGCGGCGCCAGCTCCACTCCGGCCAGCGCCGCGACCACGATCAATGCCACCATCGTGCCGAGCGCCGCCACGACCGGGATCGAACTGAGCGCCAGCACACCGAACGACGCCCCGGTGGTGAGGGCCGACAACCGGATCGAGGGCGGCGGCGCGTCGCCGCGCGCGGCGTTCTCCGCCGTGAAGATCGCATAGTTGTGGCTCAGGCAGACGCCGAGGAACGCCCCGAGCAGATGGAACAAGTTCAGCGCCTGCCCCGCCACCCCGAGCACGCCGAAGGCGAACAGACACGAGCCGGCCGGCAACGCGAAGATGCGCGCGCCCCGCCGCAGCCCATAGAGCGCGAACACGCTCAGCCCCACGAGTCCGAGCCCGAGCGCGCTCAACCGGAGCGCCGAGGCGCGGTAGCGGCTGAACAGGCGGTTGAACGACTGCAGCTGGTCGAGCCCGAGCGTGGCCGTGTCGGCCGGCGGCTCCGCGCCGGGCGGGTGTTCCGCCACGCCCAGGAACCAGCTCGCGCCGGGCTCCACCGCGAGCGAGAGCGCCACCGGGCCCTGCAACGCCGCGGCGAGCCGCCGCACCGCCGCATCCAGCTCACCGGGCGGCGTCGCGCGCCAGGCCTCCCACGCGCCGAAGAATGGCGCAAACTCGTCCGCGTCGAAACCGTGCCGCTCCAGCGCCGCGCGCAACGCCGGCGCAAACCCCGCGAGCTCCTCCCGCTCCGTCGCGGCCGCACGCCATGCCGC
>JAEZSJ010000315.1 GCA_023443985.1 Verrucomicrobiota bacterium
CGCCGCCGTGACGCGGGCACGGCGCGATCTCCGCGGGACGGCCGACCTGGCCGAACCGGCGATCACGCCGGTGGCGGACACCGACTGGCGGGAGAGCTACAAGCTGCATTTCAAGCCGTGGCACTTCGGTCGCATGCACTGGGTGCCGGTCTGGGAGCGCGAGTCGTACCCATTGCCCGAGCACGACGTGGCGGTGCTGCTCGACCCGGGCATGGCGTTCGGCACCGGCAACCACGAGACGACACGCCTCTGCTGCGAGCGGATGGTGGCGTACGCCGATCAGGCGCGCGAGCGCGACGGGAAGCTTGCCGGCCGTCGCGTGATCGACGCCGGCTGCGGCTCCGGGATCCTGGCGATCTCGGCGGTGAAGCTCGGCTTCGCGCCGGTCGCGGGTTTCGACAACGACCCCGAGGCGGTGGCCGTGAGCCACGAGAATGCCGCGTTGAACGAGGTGACCGGCCGGGTCGAGTTCTTCGTGGGCGACCTGGTCACCGGATTGCTGGGCCGTCAGGCCGATCTGGTGATGGCGAACATCCTCGCGAATGTGCTGCGCACGTACGCGCGCGAGCTCGTCGCGGTGGTGGCGCCTGGCGGCTGGCTCGTGCTCAGCGGCATCCTCGCGACCGAGATCGAGGCGGTGCGGCGGGACTTTGCCACGGTGGCTCCCGGCTGGACGCTGGAGAGCCGCACGCTGGGCGAATGGGCCGACCTGAAGCTGGTGCGGCCGGAGTAGGGCGCCGCTCAGCGGTAGCCGAGGAGCTGGATCTTCCAGGCGCGGGCCTGGTCGAGCACGCGCTGTTTCTCCAGTACGATGGTGTTGTCGGCCTCGAGGGCGGCGTGCCCGATGCCGGCGTCGCGCATGCTCTCGAGCGTGCGTAACCCGAAAACGGGTACATCGAACCGGAAGTCCTGCCGCGGCTTCACCGTCTTCACGAAGAGCAGGTGGTCGGTCTTGAACTCCCCGGCGCGGCGCAGCATGGCGTCGGTGCCCTCGAACGCCTCGACGGCCACGACGGTTCCCTTGCGCACCACGACGCCTTGCCCGATGTCGAGCCGAGCGACCTCCTTGGCGATGTGGATGCCGTGCTCGAGGAACTCGGCAGGGACGGAGAACTTGCCGGTCATGGGGCCCTCGGATGCGAGCTCGTCGTCGAGGAAGGCGCGGGCGTCGAGCAGCGTGACGCCGAGCGCGGCGATCTCCTTGGCGAGCGCGCCGAAGATGGACTCGGCGTTGCGGCGCTTGAGTGAAAATAGGATACGAGCGGCCTTCCAGTCGGGGTGGAGCCCCTTGAAGAGCCGGCGCGGCGTGATCTGGCCGGCCATGACGGCGTAGCCGGCGCCGAACTTCTCGAGCGCGTCGAGCGCCTTGCCGAGCTGGCCGACGAGCAGCATGCGGCGCTCGGCCTCGGGGAAGCTTGCGTAGAGTTCGGCCGGCGTCTCCTCCTCGAAGGCGATGAGCCGGAGCGGCACGCCGGCGCGGCGGATCGCGGCGGCCATGCGGATCGGGTACTGGCCTTGGCCGGCGATCAGCGCGATCGGGCGGGTCGGGTCAAAGTCGGCGGGAAGGAAGCGGGAGAGGGCGGGCACGGTGGCGGCGGCTGGCCGACTAGCACGCCGCAGCCGGGCGTCGGGGTCAACGGCGGAGGCGGACACCGCCGCCGGGCGTGGGGCCCGGTCGCCGCCATGGCCCAGCGGCCGGCTCAGTTCGGGCCGGTGTTGCCCGGAGCGGGAACGGGCTTGGCGGGAAGGTGGACCGTGACCGTGGTGCCCATGTCGGGCTGGCTGGTGATGGTGATCTGGCCCCCATGGAGTTCGGCGAGGCGCGAGACGATGGCGAGGCCGAGGCCGGAGCCCTGTTGCTCGTGGATACGGCGCTCGAACTGCACATAGGCCCCGATGTTGGCCACGTGCTCGGCCTTCATGCCGCGACCCTGGTCGGTGACGTTGATTTCGGTCCAAGCGCCGTCGCTGAGCGTGCGGACGACGATGGACCTGCCGACCGACGAGAACTTGCAGGCGTTGTCGACCAACTCCTCGACAATCTTCGCCAGGTTCGACTCGGACACGGCGGCGAGTCCTCCCTGGAGGTCGAGTTGGAGATCGGCGGTCCGGCCGACTTCCTGCGCCTTGCGGCGGGCGGCGCTCTCGACCGGCCCGGCGACGGGCACCGCGGGGACCTCGCGCAACGCACGGACGCGCTCGGGCTGCACCGTCATCATCTCGATCTGCGCGTAGATGAGGAAGTTCATGATGAGCCGGTGGAGGCGCACGCCGGACAGCTTGATGTCGTTGCCGAACTCGCGGAGCTCTCCGGGGGAGAGCGTGCCGGACTCGTTCACGATCATCTCGGCCATGCCGATGATGCCGGTGAGCGGCGTGAGCAGCTCGTGCGGCAGCATCATGGAGATGTTCGTGCGCAGCTCGGAGAGACGGTGCTCGGCCTCCTCGCGGATCGCCTGCTGCTTCTGCAGCCGGGTGCGCACGACATCGACGAGCTCGTGCAGGCGGAAGGGTTTCGGCAGGTAGTCGTCGGCGCCGAGCGACATGCCGTGGCGCATCCCCTTGAGGTCGGCGCGGCCGGTCATGAGGACGAAGGGAATGTTGGCGGTGGCCTTGTCGGTGCGCAGGGCGGAGAGCGTGTCGTAGCCGTCCATTCCCTTCATGTTGATGTCGCTGACGATGAGATCGGGCCGGACCGAGCGCGCGAGCTGCATGCCGCTGATCCCGTCTTCCGCCTCGAAGACTTCGAAGTTCTCGGCGCGCAGTCCAAGGACGATGGCTTCGCGGAGCATGACTTCGTCATCAATGACAAGGATCTTGGTCATGAGGCGGGAGGGCGGCGTTGAGCAAGGTACGGCGTGGATGCTATTCGAGATCGGTCGGAGCGAGAGCGGATTGTGTTCAAAGATGTATGAAAGGAGGGTGGTGCCGGCGGACCAGATTGGCGGGTGGTGCGGGGAGGTGAAGGCAACCTGTGGCGACCGGTCGGACAATGGCGATGAGCGGTCGATGTGCGCAGGGCGACGAACGGGGTGGGGGGAGCACCCGGGCAACAAAAAGCCCCGCGCCATGTGGCGCGGGGCGAGGGGGATGGTGCCGGCGGACCAGGCGCCGCCGTCACCGGGTCACTTCTTCGTCGCAGCCTTGAGCTCGGCCACGGCGGCCTGGGCGGCGGCGAGGCGCGCGACCGGCACGCGGTACGGCGAACACGAGACGTAGGTGAGCCCGAGCTTGTGGCAGAACTTCACCGAGTCGGGATCGCCGCCGTGTTCGCCGCAGATGCCGAGTTTGATTTCGGGGCGGGTCTTGCGGCCTCTTTCGATGGCGAGCTGCATGAGCAGGCCGACCCCGGTCTGGTCGATCGAGGCGAACGGGTTCTTCTTCACGATCTCCTCGTTCTGGTAGGCGGGGAGGAACGAGCCGGAGTCATCGCGCGACATGCCGAGGGTGGTCTGCGTGAGATCGTTGGTGCCGAAGCTGAAGAACTCGGCGGTCTGCGCGATTTCGTCGGCGGTGATGGCGCCGCGCGGGATCTCGATCATGGTGCCGACCTTGTAGGCGATCTTGGTCTTGGCCTCCTTCTGCACCGCGGCGGCGACCTCGTGGACGATGGCCACCTGGAGATCGAGCTCCTTCTTGAAGCCGACGAGCGGGATCATGATCTCGGGGTTGGCCTTCACGCCGCGCTTCTTCGCCTCGACGGCGGCCTCGAACACCGCGCGGGCCTGCATGGCGGTGATCTCCGGATACCGGATGCCGAGGCGGCAGCCGCGGAAGCCGAGCATGGGGTTGAACTCGTGGAGCTCGCGCACGCGGGCCATGATCTTCTCGACCGGGATGTTGAGCTTCCGGGCGAGATCCATCTGCTGCTCCTTCGAGTTCGGGAGGAATTCGTGGAGCGGCGGATCGAGGAAGCGGATCGTGGCGGGGAAGCCTTTCAGCGCCTGGAAAATCCCGAGGAAATCGCCGCGTTGGTAGGGGAGGATCTTCGCCAGCGCGGCTTCGCGGGCGCCGGTGGTGTCGGCGAGGATCATCTCGCGCATCGCGTCGATGCGATCGCCCTCGAAGAACATGTGCTCGGTGCGCGTGAGGCCGATGCCGGTGGCGCCGAACGCGATCGCGTTCTGCGCCTGCTCGGGGGTGTCGGCATTCGTGCGCACCTGGAGTTCGGAGACGCGCGCGCACCAGTTCATGAGCTGCGCATAGCTCCTGAACTTCTCGGTCTGTTTCGCGGCCTCGTCGTTGTGCAGGAGGCCGGCGATGATCTCGGATGGGGCGGTCTTGATCTGGCCGGCATAGACGGCGCCGCTGGTGCCGTCGATCGAGAGGAAATCACCCTCGGCGAAGACCTGGCCGGCGATGGTCGCGATCTTCTTGTCGTAGTCGATCTGCACGGCCGAGGCGCCGCAGACGCAGACCTTGCCCATCTGGCGGGCGACGAGCGCGGCGTGGGACGAGACGCCGCCGCGGGCGGTGAGGATGCCTTCGGCGGCGATCATGCCTCGGAGGTCCTCGGGCGAGGTCTCGATGCGGACGAGGAGGACCTTCTCGCCGCGTTCGTGCGCGGTGACGGCGCGGTCGGCGTTGAAATAGACGCGGCCGGTGGCGGCGCCGGGGCCGGCGGGCAGGCCGGAGGCGATGACGGCGGCCTTCTTCACCTCGGCGAGGTCGAAGATCGGGGCGAGGAGCTGGTCGAGCTGGTCGGCGGGGTTGCGGAGGATGGCGGTCTGCCAGTCGATGAGCTTCTCCCTCACCATATCGATGGAGAACTTGAGCGCGGCGGCGGCGGTGCGTTTGCCGTTGCGCGTCTGGAGCATGAAGAGCTTGCCGTCCTGGATGGTGAACTCGATGTCCTGCACATCGCGGAAATGCTTCTCGAGGATCTGGCGGACCTTGAGCAGTTGTGCGAAGGCCTCGGGCAGGCGCTGCTTGAGCTGCGCGACGGGCTCGGGGGTGCGCACACCGGCGACGACATCCTCGCCCTGCGCGTTGATGAGGAACTCGCCGTAGAACTCGTTGGTGCCGTTGGCGGGGTTGCGGGTGAAGGCGACGCCGGAGCCGGAGTTGTCGCCGGTGTTGCCGAAGAC
>JAEZSJ010000403.1 GCA_023443985.1 Verrucomicrobiota bacterium
TCCCGCCACGATGCCGGCGATCCCGAGGACGAGACCCTCCCGGCCCACGAGACGGAGGAGATCGCCCCGGCTCGCCCCCAGTGCGAGGCGGATGCCGAACTCCTGGGTGCGCTGGCCGACGAGGTGGGCCATCACGGCGTAGACACCCATCGCCGCAAGGAACAGGGCGACGGCGCCCAGCGCGGTGAGCAGGTCGGTGGCGAGGCGCTGGCCGAGGAGCGCGTGTTGGACAGCCTGCGACAGCGGGACCGTGCCGTACAGCGCGACCCGCGGATCCACGGCGGCGACCGCCTGACGGAGCGCCTGGGCGAAGGCGGCGGGGTCGCCCGAGGTGCGGATGCAGATGTTGAGGTCGAGATCGGGCAGGCGCTGCCGGTACGGCAGATAGAAGAAGCACCGCGGCGCCTCGTGGAGATCCTCGTAGCGTCCCGTCTTCACCACGCCGACGACGGTGCGCCACCGCCCGCCGGAGTGGAAACGTTGGCCGACCGCCTCGCGACCGGGCCAGAAACGGTCGGCGAAGGCCTGGTTGACGACGGCCACGGGCGGGGCGTCGGCGTTGTCGGCTTCCGTGAAGTCGCGGCCGGCGAGCAGCGGGATGCGCATGGTGGCGAAGTAGCCGGGAGAGAGGGCGGCGTATTGATAGGTCGGATCCTCGCCGGCGGGCGGGATGTAGCCCTCGACCTCGGCGCCGAGCCCCTTGCAGCCGCCGAAGCCGAGCGGGAACCAGGTGGCGAGGGCGGACTCCTCGACGCCCGGCAGGGCGGCGAGGCGCTGCTCGAGCTCGCGGTAGAAGACTGCGGCGGTCCCGGCGTTGTGGCCGTTCATGCCGACCTGCAGCTGGGCGACGAGCACGTGCTCCGGCTCGAAGCCCAGATCCAGGCGGGAGGCGGCCCGGAGCCCCTTGAGGCAGAGACCGGAGGCGATGAGCAGCGTGAGGGCGAGGGCGATCTCGGTCACGACCAGCACGCGGGCGAGCCGATGGTGGCCGCTGTCGCCGGTGGAGCGGCCGGCGGCCTTGAGGGTCTCGAAGAGACGCGGGCTGAGCGACTGGAGGGCGGGCACCAGCCCGAAGACGACGCCGGTCGCCAGCGTGAGCAGGAGGGTGAGGCCCAGCGTCGCGGCGTCCAGGTGGAAGCCGGAAAGGTCGATCGGCATGTTGGTGCGCGGCACGAACCAGCCCAGGAGATCGACGCCCCAGGAGGCGAGGACGATGCCGAGGCCGCCGCCCGGCAGGGCGAGCGCGACGCTCTCGGTGAGCAACTGCCGGAGCAGGCGACGGCGGCTGGCGCCGGTCGCCAACCGGATCGCGATCTCGCGACGCCGGCCCGCGGCCCGGGCGAGCAGGAGGTTGGCGATGTTGGCGGCGACGATGAGCAACACCCCCGCGGAGACCGCGAGCAGGAGGTGCAGCACGGGCGCGATGCTCTGCGCCCCGTAGGGACACTTCGTGTACGGGAGGACGCGGTGCTGCACGCCGCGGTTGGTCGCCGGGAACGCCCGGGCGAGCTGGTCGTCGCCGGCGGCGACAGCGGCC
The DNA here is from genome assembly GCA_023443985.1 of Verrucomicrobiota bacterium. GTDB lineage: Bacteria > Verrucomicrobiota > Verrucomicrobiia > Opitutales > Opitutaceae > CAJCBL01. Next base: position 1,538 of record JAEZSJ010000403.1, read on the forward strand.
TGTGCCTGCTCGACGGACACTCCCGACCGCAGACGGGCGATGGTGTGGAAACCGCGGTAGTTGCGGCGCTCGAGCGAGAAGTCCCCCCGGGTGGTGACTTCCCGATACATCGACACCGGCGCCCAGAACTCGCAGCGCAGGCCGTTCATGGTGCCGCGGAAGACGGCCGGGGTGACACCGACGACCGTGAAGGGGTGGCGGTTGAGGTCGATCGTCCGGCCGAGAATCTGCGGATCGGCGCCGAAGCGTTGGCGCCAGAGCCGTTCGCTGATGACGACAACGGGGTTGCCGCCGGGGACGGTGTCCTCGGCCGGTCGAAAGCCGCGCCCGAGCAGCGGCTGGACGCCGAGCAGTTCGAAGAAGTTGGCGGAGACGATCTGGCCGTAGGTCCAGGAGAGCTCGTCGCCGACCGCGAGCGAGGCCGGGGTCGTCATCGAGACGGCGGCGCCGGTCAGGACGGAGTCGAGGGCGCCGAGGTCGCGGATGTCCGCGAGGGAGGCGTTGCCGCCGCCCCAGTTGGAGAGGATGACGACGAGGCTCGGCTGGTCGCTGGCGCCGGGGACCGGGCGCTGGACAAGGTTGCGCAGCCAGCACAGCACGGTGGTGTTGGCGCCGATGCCGAGAGCCAGGGTGAGGATCACGACGGCGCAGAAACCGGGGGCGCGGACGAACTGGCGGAAGGCGTAACGGAGATCCTGTAACATCGGAGAACGAGGAGCGGCGTGCGACGGACGGAGGGCGCAGGGGGCGGTCGACGGCTTCAGTCGGCCCGCAAGGCGACCAGCGGGTCGACGCGGGTGGCGCGGCGGGCCGGCAGCCAGCAGGCGACGCAGGCAGTGGCCACCAGGGGCAGCGCGGCGACGAGGTAGGCGAACGCGTCGAGGCCGGAAACGCCGAAGAGCTGGCTTTGGACCAGCCGCGCGCCGGCGAAGGCGCCGATGCTGCCGAGCGCGGCGCCGACGAGGACCAGCAGCAGGCCGGAGCCGAGGACTTCGCGCAGCACGTCGGCCGGGCGGGCGCCGAGGGCCATGCGGATGCCGATCTCGCGGGTGCGGCGGCCGACGTTGAAGGTGAGCACCCCGTAGATGCCGATGGCGGAGAGGATCAGACCGACCGCGCCGAAGAAGGCGAAGAGGCCGGTGTTGAAGCGGCGGTCGGCGGAGCGTTCGGCGATGCGTTCGCTCATGATCTTGATGTCGTGCACGGTCTCGTCGGGGGCGACCGCCTTGATCGCCTGCCGGACCGAGCCGAGCAGGGCGGCCGGATCCTGCCGCGAGCGGACGACGAGATGGCAGGTCATCGGCATCGGAAACTGGCGCATGGGAGCGTAGAACTCGGGGGCGATCTCCTGGTCGAGCCCGCGCTGGGTCGTGTTGCCCGCAATGCCCACGACGCGGAACCGCGGCAGGTTCATCTGGGGCAGGCCCATCTGGAACTGTCGCCCGAGCGCGTCCTCCCCCGGCCAGAGCATCTCGGCCATCCGCTGGCTGATGACGCACTGGATCTCGAAGCCGCGGTAGATCTCGACGAAGGCCTTTTCGCTCAGCTCGCCGTTGGGCGGCATGTCGGGCAGCGGTTCGTGGCCGTCGAAAACGGCACCGCGCAGCAACGGTATCCCCATGGCGCGGAAGTAGTCGGGCGTGATGATGTGGGAGTAGGCGGAGGGGATGTTCTCGGGCGCCGGGGGCGGCCGGTCGGTGGCGAAGACGTTGCTGCTCGATGTGTTCCAGGTGAACGGCAGCGAGGAGCCGAACGCCGCCGCTTCCACCTCCGGCAGGGCCTGCACGGCCTCGACCAAACGCTCGTGGTAGCGCGCGAAGCCGAGCGGGTCCCGGCGGTATTCCTCCATGGTGGGCGGGGAGACGCGGAGGGTGAGCACGCGCTCGGGGGACAGGCCGGAGGGGACCCGGGAGAGCAGCCAGAGGCTGCGGATCATCAGTCCGGCGCCGACGAGCAGCATGAGCGCGAGACCGACCTGGGCGACCACGAGCAGATCCGGAAGATGGAGACGGCCGAAACGGGTGCGGACGAAACGGCGGGTGTTCTTCAGCGCGTCGTTGGGGTCGTGGCGGGAGAGGCGCCAGGCCGGAAACACCCCGAAGCCGAAGCCGGTCAACACGGCGAGCGCCGCGCTGAAGAGCACCACGCGAAGGTCGAGGCCGACGCCGGCTCCCCCGATGGCCTGCAGCTCCCATGGCAGGAGGCGGCGCGCGAGCTCGCAGCCCCAGGCGCCGAGGGCGAGTCCCAGGACGCCGCCGGCGGCGGCGAGCACAAGACTCTCGAGCAGGAGTTGTCGGAGGAGGTCGCCGCGGGTGGCGCCGAGCGAGACGCGGATCGCCATCTCGCGTTCGCGGGTGCCGGCGCGGGCGAGCAGCATGTTGGCGATGTTCACACAGGCGATCAGCAGAATCATGCCCACGGCACCGCAGAGGAGGAGGAGCCTGTTGCGGGCGGCGCCGGTGAACTGGTCGTGCAGCGGCAGCAGTCCGGCGGAGAGTCCGGCGTTGTCCTTCGGGTGGTCGTGCGCGAGACGGGCGGCGATCGCGGCGATCTGCGTGCGCGCGGCCTCGAGCGACACGCCCGGCTTGAGGCGCGCGACCACCTCGGTGCCGTTGTGGTTCGCCCGGATCTTGAGGAACGTCTGCGCCGCGAAGGGCGCGACCGGGACGACCACATCCATCTGCTGATGGAAACGGAACGAGGCCGGCAGCACCCCGGCGATCGAGACCGCCGTGCCGTCCAGCAGCACGGTGCGACCGATCACGTCGCCTGCGCCGCCGAACGAACGCAGCCAGAGCTGGTGGCCGAGCCAGGCGGCGGGCGTGGCGCCTTCGGTGTCGTCGGCGGGGGTGAGTTCGCGGCCGAGGGCGGCGCGCACGCCGAGCAGGGGGAAAAAGTCGGCGGAGACATAGCCGACGGTCGTGCGTTCGGCGCCCTGCGGTGTCTCGAGCTTGGCGGAGCCGGTGCGGTAGATCGCGAGGCCGGTGAAGACGTCCTGGGCCTGTTGCCAGTCGCGAAAGTTCGGGTACGAGACGGATTGCTTCGGCCACTGGCGGCTGCTCTCGTGGACCCGCACCAGCCGGTCTGGCTCGGGATAGGGCAGGGGGCGCAGGAAGGTGGCGTTGACGATCCCGAAGATCGCGGTGTTGGCGCCCAGGCCGAGGGCGAGCGTGAGCACCACGACGGCGGTGAAGCCCGGGGCCCGGCGGAACTGGCGGAACGCGAAACGAAGGTTCGAACGCATGGGAAGGGGCGGAGGTGTGCAGGTTGCCGGGGCGGCGGATCAACGGGAGCGGCGATGGAGCGAGATCGAGAACGCGAGGACGCCGAGTGCGATCAGGCTGGATAATGCGCCAGCCAGCAGGGGCGCCGGGAAGACAGGGCCGACTGCCGCCGATGGCGCCACGGACGAGAGGAGCGTGGCCGCCCCGGATGGCGCGTAACTGAAAAGCGGAAGCATCGAATAGGGCATGGCAGTTCTCGGAAACGGATTGCAGGGCGGATGCCAACCTTGGCGCCTGTGTGTAACCCGCTGAGAATCAGCAGAAAAAGGTGACTCAGGCCGCGGCGCGGAGCTCCTGGGTGGACCGGTTCCGATACGGTCCCATCCCGGAAATGGGATGGGTTTGAACCGCGGAGCGGGCGGTGATCCCCGCGGTGGATGAGGCACCGGCTGCGCGCCGGTCCCGTTGGGGACTGCGGCAGAGTGTCCAAGCATCCATGACGCGCCGCGGCTCCCGGCCCGCGAATTCGCGGATTGCCGGGCGGGGGCGCGTCTCACTCGGCGCGGAGGGCGACCAGCGGGTCAACCCGGGTGGCGCGCCGGGCGGGGATCAGGCAGGCCAGCGTGGCGACGGCGAGCAGGGCGCCCGCGACGAGGACGAAGACGAGGCCGGCGTCGGCGAGGCGGGTGCCGTAGAGCTGGCTCGCCAGACCGTAGCCGGCGGCGATGCTGCCGAGCGCGCCAAGGAGGATGCCGAGCAGGACCAGCCACAGGCCGCCGCGGAGGACCTGTTGGAGAACATCGCGCGCATCGGCGCCGAGCGCGAGGCGCACGCCGATCTCCCGGGTGCGTTGGGTGACCGAATACGCCATCACGCCGTAGAGACCGACGCACGCGAGCGTGATGGCGATGCCCGCGAAGGTGCCGACGAGGATGAGCATCGTGCGCCGCAGGCGCAGGGTGAAGGCGTTGTCGATCGCCTGTCGCATGGTGCGGAGGTTGGCGATCGGCTGGTCGGGATCGACGGCGCGCACGGCCCGGCGGATGCCCTCGGCGAGGGCAAGGGGCGAGCCGTGGGCGCGCACGGCGATGCTGATCGTCCAAGGAAAGTCGATCGTCGGCAGGTAGAGCATCGGCGGTGGCGGCACGTCGGGCTGGTAGAGGCTCATGTTGCCGACAATGCCGACGACCTCGCGGTCGACATCCTTGAAGCGGACATGGCGGCCGAGCGGGTCGGCCTCGGCGAAGAGCTGGCGGGCGAGGGCCTGGTTGATGACCACGACCTTGGCGGCGCCCTCGAGGCTGTCGGCTTCGGTGAGGTTGCGCCCGCGCAGCAGCGGGGTGCCGAGCGCCGCGAAGATGTCGCCGGCGATGCCGTCGAAGCCGGTGTTGGAGTCGGACTTGGGATCGGCGAGCTCGGAGCGGCGGATGGTGTCGCCGTAGAAGTTGCGGTTGTTGAACGGCGCGGAGGAGGTCATGCCGGCGGTGGCCACGCCGGGGAGGGCGGCGATCTCGCGGAGGACCGACTGGATGAAGCGGACGCGGTGGGCGGGCGTGGGCGCGGAGTCGCTGTTCTGGGTGAGGTCGAACATCAGGACGTTCTCGCGGCTCAGGCCGAGGTCGGTGCGCAGCGTCATCATGAAGCTGCGCAGCAGCAGCCCGGCGGAGAAGAGGAGGACGACGGTGAGGGCGGTCTCGCTCACGATGAAGAGGCGCTGGAGGCGCTGGCGGGAGGCGCCGGAGGAGCCGCGGGTGCTCTCCTTGAGGTCGTGGGAGAGCTCGGGGCGGGCGACGCGCCAGGCGGGCACGAGGCCGAAGAGGATCCCGGTGGCGAGGGAGACGAACAGGGTGAACGCCAGCACCTCGCCGTGGAGGCTCACCCCGATCGAGGTGCCGAGCGCGCCGGTGGCGTACCGGATGAGCGGCCCCATCGCGTAGGTGGCGACCAGCAGGCCGGCGGCGCCGCCCAGCACGGAGAGCAGGGTGCTCTCGACCAGGAGCAGGCGGACGACACGGCCGGCGCTGGCGCCGAGCGCGATGCGCACGGCGATCTCGGTCTGGCGCGTCGCCGCGCGGGCGAGGAGGAGGTTGGCGACGTTGGCGCAGGCGATGAGGAGCACGACCGCGACGATCGCCATGAGCATCAGGAGATAGGGCCGGGAGCCGGAGGTGTTGGAGTCGTGGAGGGAGACGACGTTGACGGTCCAGCCGGATTTGTTCGGAGGATACAGCGCGTCGAGCTGGCGGGCGGCGGCGGCAAGCTCGGCCTGCGCCTGGACGATGGTGGCGCCGGGCCGGAGCCGGCCGAAGACGGCGCAGACGTAGTTGTAGTTTCGTTGCTGCTTGTACTCGGCGGCGCCGATGGCCGCCGGGATCAGGAACTCGGCGGGATCGCTGTTCAGGGCGTCCGGCGCGAGCACGCCGACCACGGTGTAGTTGCGGCCGTCGAGGCGGATCGGGCGGCCGATGATGGCGGGATCGCCGGCGAAGCGGCGCTGCCAGGACTCGTGGCTGAGGATGGCGACAAAGTTGTCGCCGCCGGCCGCGTCCTCCTCCGCGGTGAAGTCGCGCCCGAGCTTGGGCCGCAGCCGGAACACGCGCAGATAGTCGGCGGTGACCGCGTAGCCGGAGATCTGGGCGGGCTCGGCGACGCCGGAGAGGTTGAAGGCGACGTTGTGCAGCGCCGCGATGGACTCGAGCGACCTGGCGTGCTGCTGCCAGTCGAGGAACGTGCCGCCGTCGGCCGCGTTGCGCGCGCCCGGGGTGGGGGCGTGGTAGAGCTGGACGATGCGCCCGGACTCCGGATACGGCAGCGGCGAGAGCAGGACGGCCTGCACGACGCTGAAGATCGCGGTGTTGGCGCCGATCCCGAGGGCCAGCGTGAGGATGGCGACGGCGGCGAAGCCGGGAGTCTTGACGAGCTGACGGACGGCGTAGCGGAGGTCCTGGAGCATCGGGGGCGACGGCGGCGGATTACAGCGCGGGTGGCGGGGGCGGTCACTCGGCGCGCAGCGCGATCAGGGGAGCGGTGCGCGCCGCGCGGTGGGCGGGGAGGTAGCTGGCGACC
>JAEZSJ010000433.1 GCA_023443985.1 Verrucomicrobiota bacterium
TCCAGTGGCTGATCGCCGGCTGGGCCGACCACTGCCTCGGCTTCAAGGCGCACGGCGCCACGCCCACCGCGCAGACCGTCGGCGACAAGACCGACTTCTACATGCCCGCCGTCGTGGGCCACCATGACACCCCGGCCGAAACGGCCGCCCACGACTCCCCCGCCGATGCCCCGCGCGGAGTCGAGGCCAAACTCGAGCTGGAGCCCTTTTTCGCCTCCGACTACTTCGACCAGATCTACGAATACGCGCTCCAGTTGATCCGCGCCGGCAAGGCCTACGTCTGCGACCTCAGCCCGAAGGACACCGACGAGTACCGCGGCGCCCCGGACAAGCCCGGCCGCGAGTCCCCCTTCCGCAACCGCTCCATCGCGGAGAACCTCGACCTCTTCCAGCGCATGCGCGCCGGCGAGTTCCCCGACGGCGCCCGCACCCTCCGCGCCAAGATCGACATGGCCTCGCCCAACGTCTGGCTGCGCGACCCGCTTCTCTACCGCATCCGCCACGCCGAGCACCACCACACCGGCGACAAGTGGTGCATCTACCCGCTCTACGACTTCGCGCACTGCCTGAGCGACTACATCGAGGGCATCACCCACTCCGTCTGCACCCTCGAGTTCGAGGTGCACCGCCCGCTCTATGACTGGCTCCTCGAGGCGCTCAACCTCCCGCGCCCGCTTCCCCACCAGTACGAGTTCGCGAAACTGATTCCTGGCTACACCCTCGTTTCCAAGCGCCGCCTCATCCAGCTCGTCAACGAGAACGTCGTCTCCGGCTGGGACGACCCGCGCATGCCCACCATCAGCGGCATCCGCCGCCGCGGCATCCCCGCCAGCGCGCTCCGCGCCTTCGTGATCGGCGTCGGTGTCACCAAGTTCAACAGCGTCACCGACTACGCCGTCTTCGAGCACGCCGTGCGCGACGACCTCAACGCCAAGGCGCTCCGCCGCCTCGCCGTCCTCGATCCCATCAAGCTCGTCCTGACCAACATCCCCGCCGGCGAGACGATCATGGTCGACGCCACCGACAACCCGCAGAGCGAGACGCCGACCACCCGCAAGGTGCCGTTCACCCGCGAGGTGTTCATCGAACGCGAGGATTTCGCCGAGGTTCCGCCGCCGAAGTATTTCCGCCTCAAGCCCGGCGGCGAAGTCCGCCTGAAGTACGCCTGCATCATCAAGTGCGACGAGGTCGTGAAGGATGCCGCCGGCAACTTGGTCGAGCTCCGCTGCACCGCCCAGCTCGACACCCGCGCCGGCGAGCCCAACGCGTCCAAGAAAGTCAAAGGCACGATCCACTGGGTGAGCGCCAGCCACGCCGTCGATGCCGAGGTGCGCCTCTACGACCGCCTCTTCGCCGTCGCCGAGCCCGCCGCGGAGGACGACTACAAGAAGACGATCAACCCGCACTCGTTGAAGACCATCACCGCCAAGCTCGAGCCCTCGCTCGCGTCGGCGAAGAAGGAAGACCGTTTCCAGTTCGAGCGCCTCGGCTACTTCGCCCTCGACAGCGAGGACGCCGTGGAAGCCTCAAGCCTCTCGCCTCAGAGCTCTCGCCTCGTCTTCAACCGCACCATCACCCTCAAAGACACGTGGGCGAAGTGACATGCGCAAGTGGTGGCGCACTCTCCTCGGGCTCTGCCTCGCATCGACACTGGTTCGGGCGGCAGAGCCCGGTCTGCGCTCAAACACGAACGAACTCCGCTTCGTGACCTACAACGTGCTGGCCGATGAAGATCCCTCCGGCCAGCGTGTGCCGAAGCTGCTCGAGATTCTCCACAACACCGACGCCGACATCATCGTCCTGCAGGAAGTCGCACCGTGGTTCGCCACTGTTCTGCTCAAGGAGCCGTGGGTGCAGTCCTACCATCGCCCGCTCAAAGACGGGAGGACGTTCATCGCCCACGAGTATCTCGTCCTGTCGCGGTTCCCGATTCTCGACACGGAATCCGCCCCGCTGCCGGGGAACCAGCACCGCGCGTACTTCGCAGTAACGGTTCAGCTTCCAACCGGTCCGGCAAAAGTCGCCACCTGCCATCTGGAGAGCCTGCTCAATGACGGACCGGTCCGCGCCCAACAACTCGATATCTACTCCCAGCGCTTGGCCGGCACCGGCGAAGCCTTCTTCGCCGGCGACTTCAACTTCGGCGACGGCGAACAGCCCGACACCAAGCACCTCGCTCCGGATTTCCGTGACGCCTGGCGCGAGCTCTATCCGAAGCGCCCCGGCTACACCTGGGATATCGAGAAGAGCCGCATGGCCCGCGAAGAGTCGTTTCCCTGCGAGACCAGCCGTCGCTTGGACCGGGTGCTGTTTCGCGCAGCACACTGGACACCCACCCGCGCCGAGTTGCTCGGCACCGAGCCCGTCTCGCCGAAGAGCAAACGGCTCTTCCCTTCCGACCATTTCGGACTCCTCGTCGTCTTCTCTCGCACACCGGCCTCCTCTATCAGCGTCGATCAGCGGTCATCAGCGGTTTCCCTCCCCTCCGATCCCCCGCCGGTGTCCCCGTGACACTTGACGCCGCGCTCGCTGGTGACACAGTTACACCATGCCGCCGAGCATCACTATCAAAGAGCTCCACGCCACCACCGGCGAACACGTCCGCCGTGCCGGCAGCGCCCGCACCCCCATTCTCGTCACCGATCGCGGCGAGCCGGTCGCGGTGCTCTCGAATCCCGCGCTTCTGAAACCCAGGCGTCGCACGCGCACACTGCTGCCGGAATTCGCGGCGCTCATGACCCGCGGCGCCACCGCCGGCTCCGTGCAGGAAGATTTGGACGCAGTCCGCGGCGACCGATGATCTTCTGCGACACCTCCACCGTTGCCAAACTCTACGTCCCCGAGCCCGAGTCGGAGGCCGTGCGCCGGCGCCTCGAAGCCGAGGACGAGGTCTGCGTCTCGGAACTCGCCCGCACGGAGTTGATGGCCGTCTTCCACCGCCGCCTGCGCGAGGGCCGCTGGAGCCAGGCCGACTTCTCGATCGCCGTACGCCAATTCTCCCGCGATGACCTCGGCGGATTCTGGACCTGGCTGCCGCTCGACGGCACGATCACCACCGCCGCCGCCAACACCTACGCCACCTTGCCCGCCGCGGTGTTCCTCCGCTCCGCCGACTGCCTGCATCTCGTCACCGCGCTGCACCACAACTTCGCCGAGATCCACACCCACGACCGCCACCAGACCGCGGCTGCCTCTGCCCTCGGCCTCACACCAATCAGTATCCAGCCGTAGCGGTCCACCGTCGCCATGCCCACCGTCCTTCGCATCGGCCGCTACCGTTTCCACTTCTACTCCGACGAAGGCGGGGAGCCGGCGCATGTCCACGTGCGTTCTCCCGACGGCGAGTGCAAGTTCTGGCTCGATCCTGTTCTACTCGCTAACAACCGCGGCATCGCCATCCACGATCCTCGCGAAATCGACCGCCTCGTCTTCCAACACCAAGCGCTGCTGAAGGAGAGATTCCATGAGTTCCACCGCCGCTGACCGCCTGCCGGAATCCGAATGCGCCGCGCTCCGCGTGCGGACCGAGAAGCGCATCGTCTTCCTTGAGCTCGTCGACGGCAGGATTGTCGGTTTCCCCGCCGACCGTTTCCGTCTCCGGCGTCGTCGCCGGACACTTCCAGCTTCCCCTCGAAGCCGCCCGCTGACCGCCTTCACCATTAGCGTCGATCCGCGTTCATTAGCGGTTTCCACTCCGCTCTCCGTGCTCCGCGTTCTGCATTCTGCCTTCTCCATTCACCCTTAGGTCCTCCGCAACCATGCTCCGCATCGGCCACGGCTACGACATCCACCGCACCATCGCCGGGCGCCCGCTCGTCCTCGGCGGCGTGCGCTTCGACTGCCCCTTCGGCCTCGACGGCCACTCCGATGCCGACTGCCTCACCCACGCCATCTGCGACGCCCTCCTCGGCGCCGCCGGCCTGCCCGACATCGGTCACCATTTCCCGAACACCGACCCGGCCTTCAAGAACATCGACTCGCAGCTTCTCCTCCAGCGCGTCGTCGCCGACCTCGCCGCCCGCGGCTGGAAGATCGCCAACATCGACTCATCGCTCATCGCCGAGAAACCGAAGATCGCCCCGCACCTCGCCGCGATGAAGGCCACGCTCGCGAAATCAGCCGGCATCGCGCCCGAGCAGATCGGCGTGAAAGCCACGACCAACGAGGGCAGCGACGACATCGGCCGCGGCCTCGCCATCGCCGCCCACGCCGTCGCGCTCATCGAGCGCGCGTAGGTCGGGCTTCCCGCCCGACTCTCCGGAACAGTCGGGCATAAAGCCCGAGCTACGATTAGGTCGTCTCCTGCAGCATTTCCGCCGCCGAAATGAGTGTGCATCAGTGTGCATCAGTGGTTCCCTTCCGGTCCTGATCATTGCGATGCTCCCTCGCCACCAGTTTCCATTTCTCGCCCCGTTCGTGGTCATCGCCTGCGCGTGCGTCCTCGCACTCGTTTTCGCGACCTCCGGCTGCGGCCACCGCGAGACGCCCGCCGAACGCGGCATCCGCGACCAGATCCTGCTCGTAGGCGCCGGCGCCGGGCTCACCGACCTCGACCCGCAACTCGCCACCAGCGTGGGCGAGTTCAATGTCTGCCTCGCCTTCTTCGAAGGCCTCACCGACCTCGACCCCGCCACGCTCGCCCCCGTGCCCGCCGTCGCCGAGCGCTGGGAAACCTCCGCCGACGGTCTCACCTGGACCTTCCACCTCTCGCCCGCCGCGCGCTGGAGCGACGGCCGCCCGCTCACCGCGCCGGATGTCGCCGTATCGTGGCGACGGCTGCTCTCGCCCGCCCTCGGGGCCGACTACGCGAGCCTGCTCTACTGCGTCGCTGGCGCGGAGGATTTCCACCGCGGCCGCACCGCCGATTTCGCCGCCGTCGGCATCGTCGCGCGCGGCGACCGCACGCTCGAGCTGCGCCTCGCCCTCCCCACGCCCGAGCTGCCGGCCTTGCTCGCGATCCCGCCGCTGTTTCCCGTGCCGGTGCACGTGATCGAGAGGAACGGTGCCGCCGACCGGCGCGGCAACGCCTGGACCAAACCCGCCACTTTCGTCGGCAACGGCCCGTTCGTCCTGACGCGTTGGCAGTATGGCCAGCAGGTCGACGCCGCCCGCTCCGCCACCTATCGCGACGCCGGCGCCGTGCGTCTGCGCGGGGTCACGTTCCAGCTCACCGAGAGCATGGAGGCCGAGGAGCGCATGTTCCGCGCCGGCCAGCTGCACACGGTCAGCGCGCTCGCCATCGCCCGCATCGACGACTGGCGGCGCAACAACTCCCCTGCGCTGCGCACCGTGCCGTACTTCGGCACCGACTTCCTCCGCCTCAACGCCTCGCGCCCGCCGCTCGACGATCCGCGCCTCCGCCGCGCACTCGCGCTCGCGGTCGATCGCGACCAACTCGCCGCCCGCGTCCTCCGCGGCACCAAGAGCCCCGCGCCCTCGCTCATCCCCGAGGGCGTGCCCGGCTACACCGCGCCGGCCGGCCAGACGCTCGCCGTGGCCGAAGCCCGCCGCCTCCTCGCCGAAGCCGGCTTCCCCGGCGGCAAAGGGCTGCGCCCGCTCCAGATCCTCTACAACAGCTCCGACCAGCACCGGGTGGTGTTCGAAGCCGTGCAGGAAATGTGGCGACGCGAACTCGGCGTGCCGGTCGAGCTCGCCAGCCAGGAGTACAAGCTCGCCGCGCAGGCCCGCCGCACCGGCGAGTACGACCTGATCCGCTCCACCTGGACCGCCGACTACGCCGACCCGCTCACGTTCCTCGACATCTTCACCTCCGCCAGCGGCAACAACCACACGCGCTGGACCAGCGCCGCGTACGACCGGTTGATCGCCGGCGCGCGCGCCGCCGACAATCCCGCTGCGCGCAGCGCCGCGCTCGCCGAAGCCGAGACGCTGCTGCTCGCCGAGGCGCCGATCATTCCGCTCTATCACTACACGAACTTCTACCTCGTGCACCCGGCGGTGCGCGGCTGGTCCGGCAATCCGCTGGACCGCCGTCCCCTCAAGCATCTCTGGCTGGAGCCGACCCGGTAGCCGCGACTCAACCGGTGAGCCGGCGCCCCTCCGCGCAGGCTCGGATCAGCTTCTCGAGCCGGGCGGCACGAGTCTCGGCCCTCTTGGCGCCGATCACCCACCGCGTCACCGCCTTGAGGTAGCCCGGTGGCAGTTTCTCATAGTAGGCCCACGCCGCCCGTTGGGCCTTGAAGCGGCGCGACTCCGCCACGGTAAAATCCGTTTTCTCAATACCCCGGCCGGCCACGGAAGCCGTCTCGTCCTGCTCGCGCTTGGCGAAGGCGGCGAGGCCCGCCGGTTGCATGCGCCCTTCGGCCTGCAACTTCTGCACCCGCGCGACGTTCACCGCGCTCCATGACGAACGGGCGCGCCGCGGCGTGAACCGCACCGTATAACGGTCGGCATCGAGCTTCCGCCGGATGCCATCGATCCATCCCACGCACAAGGCCTCGTCGACCGACTCCGGCCAAGTGACGCTCGGCACGCCCGTCGCCTTCTTCATGTAGCCGACGATCAACTCGTCCCCGGTGGACGCGTTTCGCGCAAACCACGCCCGCAACGCAGCCGCATCGCGGAAAAACAAAGGGGAAGCGGTCATCTTCGTGCGAAGCGACCACTACTGAGCCGCGCCACCCACGATCGCCGGGTGCGTCGTGAGGGACCAGTGCGTCTGGATGATCTCCCACCCCGCCCCACACCGGCGGAAGACCTCGGTGCAGTTCCACCGCACGGTCCGGTCGCCGATGAACGAGACGTGGTTGAAGGTCAAAACCGCAGCCTCCCCGCAAAACTGGACCTCGGGCGCGATCATCTCGAAACGGTCAACCCGTACTTGCCCCCGGATCTGGTCGTAGCGCGCTCGCAACGCGGCACGCCCGTCGACCCGTTTCGTCACGTAGGGATCGAAGTAGACGACGTCCTCTGCGGAGATCTCGAGAAACCCGTCCGGATCGCCCCGGCCCCATCGTTCCAGGGCCGCCTGCTCCATCGCAATGATCCGGTCCCGGTCGTCTGCCCGTGAATTCTTCATGGTTGAACAGCTTCGGCACCGACGTATGCGCCCGCCGCGCCGTCCGGTCGATCTTGGACTTATCCCGTAGTGTGCCACGGGGATGTCACACTCTCTGGGCACGTAGCCAACCTGTCACACTCTGCTCGCTGGTTGGCACACCGCGCCACGGTCGCGCGCGGCTTCGCAGATTCATTACTCGCTTTATCGCGGCAACTTACGAATTCCACCGTGCGCTGGCACCGCGCCTGCAAGAGAGGTTCCCATCGCGCCTTCTTTCAACCACGGCGCACACCCTTTCTGAGGACTTTCACATGAGCAAAATCATCGGCATCGATCTGGGCACCACCAACTCCTGTATGGCGGTCATGGAGGGCGGCGAGCCCGTCGTCATCCCCAACGCCGAAGGCGGTCGCACCACGCCGTCCGTCGTCGCGTTCACGAAGACCGGCGAGCGCATTGTCGGCCAAGCCGCCAAGCGCCAAGCGGTGACCAACCCGAAGAACACCGTCTTCTCCGCGAAGCGCTTCATCGGGCGCAAGTTCTCGGAGGTCCAGAACGAGGCCAAGAACATGCCGTTCAAGGTCGTCGAGGGAAAGAATGGCGACGCCTACATCGAGGTCGAGGTCGCCGGCAAGACCGAGCGTTTCGCGCCCGAGCAGATCTCCGCCATGGTCCTCGCCAAGATGAAGGCCGACGCCGAGGCCTACCTCGGCGAGCCGGTCAAGAAGGCCGTCATCACCGTCCCCGCCTACTTCAACGACGCCCAGCGCCAAGCCACCAAGGATGCCGGCACCATCGCCGGTCTGGAGGTCATGCGCATCGTCAACGAGCCCACGGCCGCCTCCCTCGCCTACGGCCTCGACAAGAAGAAGGACGAGACCATCGCCGTGTACGACCTCGGCGGCGGCACCTACGACATCTCCGTGCTCGAGCTCGGCGACGGTGTCTTCGAGGTCCGCGCCACCAATGGCGACACCCACCTCGGCGGCGACAACTGGGACGACACCATCATCAACTGGCTCGCCGACTCCTTCAAAAAGGAGTCCGGCATCAACCTCCGCGGCGACGCCATGGCGATGCAGCGCCTGAAGGAGGAGGCCGAGAAGGCCAAGATCGCCCTCTCGTCCGCCCAGAGCTACGACATCAATCTCCCCTTCATCACCGCCGACGCCTCCGGCCCGAAGCACCTCAACGTCACCCTCTCGCGCGCCAAGCTCGAGCAACTCTGCGAGAACCTCGCCCAGCGCACCATCGCCCCGTTCGAGGCGTGCTTGAAGGACGCCGGCCTCGCCAAGGACAAGATCGACGAACTCGTCCTCGTGGGCGGCATGACCCGCATGCCCGCGATCATCGAGATCGCCAATAAGCTCGCCGGCAAGGACGCCCACCGCGGCGTGAATCCCGACGAGGTGGTCGCCGTCGGCGCCGCCGTCCAGGGCGCCGTGCTCTCCGGCCAGAAGGACGACGTCATCCTCCTCGACGTCACCCCGCTCACGCTCGGCATCGAGACCGCCGGCGCCGTCTCCACGCCGATGATCCCGCGCAACACCACCATTCCGACCAAGAAGTCGCAGGTGTTCTCCACGTATTCGGACAGCCAGACCGCCGTCGACATCAAGGTGCTCCAGGGCGAGCGCCCCATGGCCAGCGACAACAAGATGCTCGGCAACTTCCGCCTCGACGGCATCCCGCCCGCCCCCCGCGGCACGCCGCAGATCGAGGTGACCTTCGATATCGACGCCAACGGCATCCTCCACGTGACCGCGAAGGATCTCGGCACCGGCCGCGACCAGAAGATCTCCATCACCGGCTCGTCGGGCCTTTCCAAGGACGAGGTCGAGCGCCTTCGCAAGGAGGCCGAGGCCCACGCCGCCGACGACCAGAAGAAGCGCGAGGCCGTCGAGGCGAAGAACATCCTCGACCAGGCCATCTACCAGTCGGAGAAGCTCTTCAAGGATCTCGGCGACAAGTGCCCGGCCGACAAAAAGGCCCCCGCCGAGGCGGCCATCGCCGAAGGCAAGAAGGTCCTCGAGGACGCCGGCTCCACGCCCGAGCAGATGAAGGCCGCCGCCGACAAGATCAACGCCGCCATGCAGGCCATCGGCAGCGAGATCTACTCGAAGGTTGATCCGCAGGGCGGCACCGCCGGCGCCGGCCCCGAGGCCGCCGGCGCGGCCGACTCCGCCGAGCCCAAGAAGAAGGCCAAGAAGGACGGCAACGTCGTCGATGCCGACTTCGAGGTCGTCGACGAGAAGGACGAGAAGAAATAACGCCACGAACCCGTGGCGCGGCGCCTCCGCCCGCGCTTCGGGTTCGGTGTTTTCGCCTCCGCCCTCCGCCCAGTCGCCTCGCGACACACCCCAGCACTCTCCGGCGGCGCCCGGCGCCGCCTCAACCTCCCAACCAACACAGCAACCTAGCAACTCATCCATGAGCACTGCCAATCAGAGCATCACTCCCCTCGGCGACCGCCTCCTCGTGAAGCGCGTCGAAGAGAAAGAGCAAGTCAAGGGCGGGATCATCATCCCCGACTCCGCCAAGGAGAAGCCGCAGGAGGCCGAGGTCGTCGCCGTCGGCACCGGCAAGAAGGACGACAACGGCAAGGTCATCGCCTTCGAAGTGAAGAAGGGCGACCGCGTCCTGATCTCCAAGTACGGCGGCACCGAGGTGAAGCTCGGCGACGAGACGCTCCTCATCGTGCGCGAGGACGACATCCTCGGCATCATCCGCTGATCCCCTGAACCCAGTCTCCAAACACAATTACCATGGCTAAGAAACAACTGCTTTTCGAAGAGGCCGCGCGCCGCAAGATCCTCGGGGGCGTCAAGGTCCTCGCCCAGGCCGTCAAGGTCACCCTCGGGCCCAAGGGCCGCAACGTCGTCATCGACAAGAAATTCGGCTCCCCGAAGATCACCAAGGACGGCGTCACCGTCGCCAAGGAGATCGAGCTCCGCGAC
>JAEZSJ010000434.1 GCA_023443985.1 Verrucomicrobiota bacterium
GCCCGGACGTCCGGCTCCGGGCGCCGCCCCCACCGCCTGCGGCGGCCGACTACGCCGCGCCCGCCGCGCGGCCTACGGAGTGTCCCGGGTCACCGGCGCGCCATCGCGATCGTACTGTCGTTTCAGACGCGGCCTCGCCCGCCCCAGCTCGAAGGTTCCCTCGGCGGTGAGCTGCCGCGGCGTGATCGTGTAGCCCTTCGCGATCTGCGGCACGTAGCGCGCGAGCGGCCCGCGCACCGCACCGGTCGCCATGTCGTAGTCGAACTCCACGCTCTCCACCTCGTGCTCGAGGCAATGCTGCTGCGCCGCGGCGGCGATCATCCGCGCATCGTTGTCCATCGTCTTCGACAGCGCAGTCGTCCGCACCTTCTCGAAGGCCGGTACCGCCATCACGGCCAGCCCGACCCCCGGCGTCGCGACCACACCGAGGTAGCCCATCACCAGCCCCGCCACCGCCATCCCGCCGCCGAGCAGTGCGCCCTTCGCCCGCTTGATCCGCGCCAGCGCGATGTGGCCACACACCACTGCGGGAATCATGAAGAGGAAGAACAGCGGAAACAGGACGACCGTGCAGAGGCCGCACACGAGGCTCACCACCGCCAGGCCGCAGCGTTGCGGCGTGCCGGAGAACGGCGCCGCGCCGCCCGCGGGAATCGGCAGCGGCGGCGGCTCGTCGGCGTTGGCCGACGGAAACACGTCGCCCACCTTCCGCCACTCCGCCCAACCTGCCGTCCAACACAGGTCCTGCGGCCGCAGCTCGCCGCGCGCCGACTTCTCGCGCACTTCGGCCTCGTTGAGGGGACCAACTTTCGTTCCGTTGCTGACGACGTGATAGGTCATGCTGGGGGCGGGGGATGCGTCCAGCCAGCCAGCCCGCCGCGCCGGACGCGACTCCAAAACTCAACGACTGTGTTCGCAAACCGCCACCGGCGCCCCTGGTGCGGCCCTGCAGGACGCACCGGCGGACAGCGCCGCAGGTTCTCCGCGCAAATTCTCCACCGACCGCCGAGTCACCGACCGCCGGCACGGGCGGAAGCACCGGGCCACTTGCGGTCGGCGCACGCGCCGTCGAGTCTCCCGCCCACGCCACCGGCCGATGCCGGCGCATCGGAAGGCCGATGCCCGCGACGCTCGACTCCCGACCGAATTCTTCGCCTCACGCGCCCGCCACGGCGCGCCAGACCAGCGCCACCAAGCTGCACAACGCCATGCCGATCGCGATCGGCAGCAACGCCGAGACCGCGGTCCACTTCGCGCTGCGCGTCTCCTTGTAGATCGTCCACAGGGTCGTCGAGCACGGGTTGTGGCAGAGGCTGAACAGCATGAGGCACACGGCCGTGAGCGTCGTCCAGCCGCCGGCCTCGAGGATGCCGCGCAGCGCGCCGCCCTCGGCGTCGAACATCACGCCCGCCCCCGCGCCGGCTGCGCCGGTCACGAGCGAGGTGAGCATGAGCACCGTCGGGATCACGATCTCATTGGCCGGGATCGCCACGATATAGGCGAGCAGGATCACGCCGTTGAGCCCGAGCGCCACGCCGAGCGGATCCAGCCCGTCGATGAACCACAGCGCGACCGGCTTCTCGCCCACGTGCACGTTCGCCACCAGCCAGATCGCCGCGCCGGCGGGGGCGGCAAACACCACCGCGCGCCAGAGCACGAAGAGCGTGCGGTCGATGAGCGAGGTGTAGAGCGTGCGCAGCACCTGCGGCGGGCGGTACGGCGGCAGCTCGAGGTTGAAGAAGCTCGCCTCCCCCCGCAGCGCCGTGCGGCTGAGCAGCCACGAGGTCCCGAGGGACAGGAAGAAGCCGAGCAGCATGATGCCGGCGACGGTCAACGCCGCCACCAGCCCGCTCCAACGCTGCGGCGCGAGCGCGCCGACGAACACCGTCGCGAGCATGATCTGGGTGGGCCAGCGCCCGTTGCAGAGGGCGAAGTTGTTCGTGACGATCGCGATCAGCCGCTCGCGGGGGGAGTCGATGATGCGCGCCGCGACGACGCCGGCGGCGTTGCAGCCGTAGCCCATCGCGAGCGTGAGCGACTGCTTGCCGTGCGCGCCCGCCGCCTGGAACAGCCGGTCGAGATTGAACGAGACGCGCGGCAGGTATCCAAGGTCTTCCAACAGCGTGAACACCGGAAAGAAGATCGCCATCGGCGGCAGCATCACGCTCACCACCCAGGCCGTGGCGAGATAGACGCCGTCGGCCAGCAGCCCCACGCCCCACGCGGGCAGGGCGAGCGCCTCGAGCACGCCGCGCAGCCAGGTGTGCCCGTGGTCGACCAGCAGCGTCGCCAACCAGCCGGAGGGGACGTTCGCGCCGGAGATCGTGAGCCAGAGCACGACCGAAAACAGCAGGAGCATCAACGGGAACCCGGTCCACACGCCCGTCAGCCAGCGGTCGACGCGGCTCTGCCACACCAGACGCGCCGACTGCCCCTCGCGCCGCACGCAGGCGTCGGCGATCCGTCCGGCCTGGCCGTAGATCGACTCGGCGAGCGTGTCGTGGAGATTCGGAGGCAGCCGCCAGCGGCGGCGCTCGATGTCGGCCAGCAGCGCGGCGACCGCGGGGGCCGGTGCCGCGGGGGTGTCTTCGCGGCCGCGGGCGGTCACATCCGCCAAGGCCTCGTCGCCGCCGGTGGCGAGCGCGGCGAGACGTCCGTCCGCCGCCGCAGCGAGCAGACCGCGATCACCCGCGAGCAGGCGCAACGCGATCCACTCGCGCTGCGGCAGGCCCGGAAACGTCTCCGCCAATCGGCCGGCGAGCGTGCCGAGCGCCGCCTCGAGCTCGGGCACCGCGAAGTGGAGCGCCGGCGGCCGGCACCTCGTCTCGCCGGTCGCCACCTGCGCGATCGCTTCGAGCAGCTCCGGCAGCCCCTCACCCTGCCGCGCCGCGCACGGCACGACGGGCACGCCGAGCTCGCGCGCAAGTTGCCGCTCATCGATCTCCACGCGGTGCGCCCGCGCCTCGTCGATGAGGTTGAGCGCCACGACCACGCGGTCGGAGATCTGCAGCACCTGCAGCAGGAGGTTCAGGTTGCGCTCGAGCGCGGTCGCATCGAGCACGACGACCGTCACATCGGGCCGGCCGAAGAGGATGAAGTTGCGCGTCACCTCCTCGTCGGCGGACGCGCTCAGCAGCGAGTAGGTGCCCGGCAGATCGACGAGCCGGTAGCGCTGGTCGCGGAACGCGAAGGCTCCCTCGGCGCGCGCGATCGTCTTGCCGGGCCAGTTGCCCGTGTGCTGCCGCAGTCCCGTGAGGGCGTTGAACACCGTGCTCTTGCCGGTGTTCGGGTTGCCGGCGAGCGCGACGACAAAGTCGGCATCCGACAATTGGACACCGAGCCGCCGCAGCGCGGTGCGGCGCGACGGGCACGCTTCGCACGCCGGCGAAAGCTTTGGCGCGGCTTCGCGTGGGTTCGGCACGGTGCTCATGCCTTCGCCTCCGGAAGCTCGATGAGAACCTGCTCGGTCTGCTCGCGGCGGAGCGCCACCAGCGTGCCGCGCACGCGATAGGCGATCGGGCTGCGCAGCGCCGCCTCGAACTCGCGCACGATGCGCGTGCCGGGCACCAGCCCGAGATCGAGCAACCGCTGCCGCGCGCGGCCGCGGATGGTGGGCGAAAGGCCGGCGATCACCGCGCCTGCACCGGCCGGCAGATCCGCCAGTCGCCGGCGGCCGACCACCGAATGCCCGACGGCGGGTGTCACGTGCACGAGTTCCGCCTCGGCCGGGCTGAGCGAGAGCCGGCGACCGTCGACCTCCAGCTCCACGCGCCCGTCGCGCCGGAGCACACCGTGCACGGTCATGCCCGGCGCCAGGCCCGCGCGGTACACCGCCGCGTAGAGGGCCGCCGGTTCGTCCTCGAGGTGCACGATCATCGCCGGCCGGCCCTCGGGCCAGTCGAGCAATGTGGGCGCGGCTTCCGTGGCGAAATTGCCATCG
Organism: Verrucomicrobiota bacterium; assembly: GCA_023443985.1. GTDB lineage: Bacteria > Verrucomicrobiota > Verrucomicrobiia > Opitutales > Opitutaceae > CAJCBL01. The sequence continues at coordinate 3,941 of JAEZSJ010000434.1, forward strand.
CGGTCGGGAATCGGATCGCCGTGCGGATCGAAACGCGGGTTGCCGAGCGCATCGGCGAGCGCATTCGCCTCGTCCGGCGACAGCGCGTGCTCGGCGCGGTCGGCGCGGGCGTGCCACTTCTCCGGCGCCAGGCCGGTCTCGTGCGCGAGGCGTGTCTCCAGCAGGCGGTGCGACCGGAGCAGATGGCGCCCGCGCTTCCGCCCGACGGCGGTGAGTTCGTAGTGCGCCTCGCCCCGCACGAGCCAGCCGTCGCGGGCGAGCTGCTCGATCGTCCGGGCGAGCCGGTCGCGCGGCGCCTCGAGCGTGCCGGCCATCGATTCGAGGTCGTCGCTGCGGCCCTGCGCCTCGCGTTCCGCGAGACGCTTGAGCACATCCTCGCCCCGCGCATCGGGCGCGGGCTTCTCCGGGTTTGTAGCGGCGGCCATATCGTGTAGCTAGTGCTACATTTTTCCGGTTCGTCAAGCGCTCCGCGGTCGTTCTAGCTTCGCCGCATGCCCGCCGCCTCCCGGTCCAGCCGCGCCGCCGCGCCGCGCGCGAAAGTCCGCCCCAGCCCCACGGTCGAGGCGCTGCGCCAGACCCGCGCCGCGCATGCCAACGAGCTGGCGGAGGACTATGTGGAGGCGATCGCCGCGCTGGCGGTGCAGCATGGCGAGGCGCGGCTGATCGATCTGGCGCGCGAGCTGGGCGTGACGCACGTGACTGTGCACCGCGCGATCCTGCGCCTCGTCCGGGCGGGGCTGGTGAAGACCGAGCCCTACCGCGCGATCTTTCTCACCGAGAAGGGGCGGGAGCTCGCCGAGCGTTGCCGCACGCGCCACGAGACGGTGTTCGCGTTCCTGCGCAGCCTCGGCGTGCCGGAGGCGGTCGCCCGCCGCGATGCCGAGGGCATCGAGCACCACGTGAGCCCGGAGACGCTGGCGGCGTTCGCAAAGGCGGTCGGCCCGCTTTGAACCGCCCGCGAGGCCACGGCCGCGCCGCCTGGGCGCCCGGCGTGGACGGCGCGCGGCCGAAGGGCTACCGACGAAAAAGGCGCGCCAGGTTTCGGCGCGCCTCGGGAGAATCATGGTGCGGGAGCTCAGCCCGTCGTCGGCTCCTCGCCCGCGGCGACGCGGCGTGCCTTCAGCTCCGCGCCGATCTCGGCGACCTTCTTCTCATTGAGGGTGTAGAACGAGACGATGGCGATGGAGACGATGCCCAGCCCGGCCGGGATGAGGCTCACGAGCAACACGAGGCCGTGTTTGACCTCGTCGCTCTGCGCGACGTTCGGGACGAAGCCAACGCCTGAAAGCATCCAGCCGGCGATCGCCGAACCGAGCGCCCAGCCGACCTTCTGGCCGAAGGTGGACGCGGAGAAGACCAGGCCGGTCGCCCGGCGGCCGTTCTTCCATTCACCGTAGTCGGCGGTGTCGGCGTACATCGACCAGATCAGCGCGCTGAGCGGGCCGCCCGTGATCGAGCCGAAGACCTGGAGGACGAACAGCAGGAGGACCTGGTCGGGCTTCACCACGAAGAACGCCGCGGTGCTGACGACCGCGATGACGAACATGATGATGAACGCGGACTTCTTGCCGACCATCCGGGAGAACGGAGTGAGGATCAGCACACCCACGATGGCCGAGACCTGGCCGACGCCGTTGAACACCGAGACCAGCCATTCGTACCCGACTTCCCGGGTCCCGAAGAACGGCAGCGAGAGCACCTGCGTGCCGACGAAGTACTTGAAGTAGTGCGCGGTGGCGGTGCTGCGGGTCGCGACGAACAGGATGAAGGTCAGCGTGGTCGCGAGCAGGATCAGCCAGGGCCTGTTCGTCACGAGATCCTTCAGGTCGGCGCCAAGGGCCGGCCGCTGCGCCTTCGGCGGCTTCACCCGCTCGCGGGTGAAGAAGAACGTGATCATGAAGCAGGCCAGCGCGATCACGCCGATCAGCATGAACGACAACTGCCAGCCGCGCGCATCGTCGCCCCGGCCCAGGGTCTTCACCACGGGCAGCAGGAACAGCGAGATGACTGTGCCCGCCGAATACGCGAAGAGGAACTTGATCGAGGCCACCGCCGTGCGGTCGACGGGGTTGGACGAGATCACCCCGAGCAGCGCGGTGTAGGGGATGTTCACCGCGGTGTAGAGCATCATCAGGAGATTGAAGGTCACATACGCCCAGACGGTCTTGCCCGTCTGCTCGAGGCCGGGCGTGGTGAAGGTGAGCACGCCCAGGATGACAAACGGGAGCGAGAACCACAGGATGTACGGGCGGAACTTGCCCCACCGGGTCTCGGTCCGGTCGGCGAACACCCCGATCATCGGGTCGTTCACGCCGTCCCACAGGCGGCTGATCAGGAACATCGTGCCCGCCGTCGCGGCGGAGATGCCGAAGACATCGGTGTAGAAGATCAGCAGATACGCCATGAACGTCTGCCAGTAGAGCACGGAGGCGAAGTCGCCGAAGCCGTAGCTGACCTTTTCCAGGAAGGGTACTTTCTCGCGGGACATGGGTTTTCCCAAGGGGGGTGTTGCGGGGTTGGTTGCTCGGGGGAGGGAAACGCGACTGTGAGTCTCCGCACGGGGGAAATCCACCCCGTTCTCGCCGGAGCCCTCGTCGCCACCCGGCGGTTGATGCACTGAACCGTCGTCACCGCATCGCGGCTGGCCAAGCCCCGCCGGCTCCGCCTCAATCCCGCCCATGCCCGACGCACCCGCCCAACGCTCCCGCGACCCCCTGCACGGCGTCACTCTCGAGATGGTCGTGACGAGCCTGGCCCGCTGGTACGGCTGGGAGGAACTGGGCCGCCTCGTGCCCGTGAACTGTTTCCGCTTCGAGCCGAGCGTGGCCTCGAGCCTGAAGTTCCTCCGCAAGACGCCGTGGGCGCGCAAGAAGGTCGAGGAGCTCTACGTGGCGACCGTGGCCGACGGCCGCGCGTCGCCCGACTCCTGAGCGCCGGCCGGCCCCGACCGCCGGTCACCGTTTCGCCCGCGGCCCGCGGCTGGGCACGTGTACGGAGAGCATGCCGGCCGCCGCCGCCGCCTGATGGCCGGGCTCGGCATCCTCGAACACCAGACAACGCGCGGGCGGCACGCCCATCTTCTGCGCCGCGAGGAGAAACATGTCCGGGGCCGGCTTGCCGCGCTGCGCCACATCCTCGGGCGTCACCACGATCGGGAACAACGGCGCGAGGCCGGCCAGCCGCAACGAGTGGTTCACCACATCGCGCGGCCCGCCCGAGGCCACCGAGACCGGGGCGCCCGCCGCCGCGGCGCGCCGGGCGAAGTCGACGACCGGGCGGATGTGCTTCACGTCCGCCAGCAGCTCGAGAAAGAGGTTCTCCTTGAGGTGGAAGACCTGCTCGACCTCGATCGTCAGCCCGTAGTGTTTCGCAATGAGCTCCGCCACGCGCCGCGTGGGCACGCCGCCGAGCGAATAGAACAGCTCCTCGTCGAGCCGGCCGGGCATGCCTTGGCGGCGCATCGCCTCGTCCCACGCGCGATAGTGCACGGGCATCGAGTCGATGAGCGTGCCATCGCAGTCGAAGATGTAGCCGGCGAAGTCGCCCGCGGGGATGTCGAGTTTCATGAACCGCGCAGCAGACCGCGCCCGCCAGCGGAAGGCAAGCTGCGCGCCGGCCGGCGGCGGACCCCGTCGCCACCCTGCCGGGCCCCTCGGGGCCGCCACGGCGCCGCGACC
>JAEZSJ010000439.1 GCA_023443985.1 Verrucomicrobiota bacterium
GGTCGCGGCCCGGGCGGTGGTCGCGGCGCACGCCACCGCGGGTCGGCTGGCCCGGCGGCGAGGGCTGCGCGCGGTGTCGCCGGTGCTGCCGCTCGAGGAGACGTTTCTCCATGTGACGCGTTGCGTCGTCGCGCGCGGAGCCTTCGGCGAGGCGCACCTGCTCGATGTCGCGCCGGAGGCCGGGTGGGCATTCACCGTGGAGATCGGCGAGGGCTGCGAGCCGGCGACGTTCGGCCTGGGCCGCTATCCGGCGCTCGTGGAGGACGGCCCGCGGCGGAGGCGCACGGGCTTCGGCGGCGCCTGGACGTTTGGCGCCTTCTGCAAGACGCAGTACGCCAGCCGCGGCGGCAGCGAGCATCTGCTGCGCTGCCACGCGGCGGTGGTCGACCTGATTCTGCTGTGGCGGAAGGTCGGCGCGACGGTCGAGATCAGCGACGAGGGCGAGTATTGGCCGGGCCGCGACCCGCGGACGCTGCTGCGGCGGACGCGTGCGCTGGACCAGTTCACCGCGGCGCTGGCGGGCGCGATGAAGGACGAGGCGGAGGCGCACGGCGGGCCGCCGGTGCAGTCGCCGATCTTCGCGCATCCACAGTTCGAACACCTCGAGGCCGAAGGCGCCGCGATGCACGGCAAGCTCATCGAGGCGGTCCGGCGCGGCGGCCCGCGCGAGGAACGGGGCTGAGCGCGGGCCGCGGTGCACGCGCAAGCCGCGCGGCGGTTCGCCGCTCTCCTGGGAACAGCACCTGGTTTCCTTCCGGCCCAGGCGGTGCCGCGCTCGGAGAGTTGGTCTCGCGAGCCGCTCCACAGGCGGCATGCGCCGCTCTCGCGAGCAGGCTCAGCGCTTGCGCGGCTTGGCGTCGCGTTCGGCGAGAAGGAACTCGGCGTAGGCGAGGTCGCGCGGGGTCGTGAGCTTCGGGTTCGGCTCGGGATTCTCGTAGAAGAACACCGGCCTGCCGGCGAACTCCATCGCTTGGGCGTCGTCGGTCACGCGGCGCGTCTCCGCGAGCGAGTTGTAGGCGGCGAGGATCTCGGCGCGGCGGAAGATCTGCGGTGTCTCCGTGGCCCAGAGACGGCTGCGCTCGAGGGTGCGCGCGGGCACGGCGGCGTCGGGGTCGGCGGCGGTGGGGAGCTCCTTGATGGTGTCGACCACCCGATGCGCGAAGACGGCGGAGCCGCGGCGTTGCGCGAGCGAGGCGAAGCGGCGGATCAACGGCGCACGGATGAGTGGACGGGCGGCGTCGTGGATGAACACCCATTCGACGGTCGGCGGCAACGCCTCGAGGGCGGCCCGGACCGACTCCTGGCGTTCGACCCCTCCGCGCACGTAGATGATGCGCTGCGTGGGGGCGAGGCGGAGGGCGCGCACGCCTTTCTCCAACTGACGCTTCTGGGCGACCGAGCGGAAGACGAAGACGAAGGTCGAGGTGAGGCCGCTCTCGACGAAGGCCTCGACGGAGTGGAGGTAGACCGGTTTGCCGGCGACCTTTGCGAGGACCTTGTCGTCGGCGACGGCCTTCATGCGCGTGCCGCGACCGGCGCAGAGGAAGATGGCGGCGGCGTTCATGCTGCTCATCGGCCGAGGTCGCGGAGGATGCGGGCCGCGGCGTCGGCCGGATCGGCGGCGCGGAGGATCGGGCGGCCCACGACGATGTAGCTCGACCCGGCGCGGGCGGCGTCGGCGGGCGTCATCACGCGTTTCTGTTCGTCGGCCGCGGCGTCCGCCGGGCGGACCCCGGGGGTGACGAGTTTGACCCCGGTGGGGAGGGCGGCGCGCAGCGGTGCGACCTCGTGGGGCGAGCAGACGAGGCCGTTCAGGCCGGCGCCGGCGGCGAGGTAGGCCAGTCGCTCGACCTGGGCGCCGGCGGAGCCGGGCACGCCGGTGGCGTTGAGCGCGGCGTCGTCCATCGAGGTGAGCACGGTCACGCCGAGGAGGAGGAGGTCGGGCTTGTATTGTCGCTGGGCCTTCACAGCCCATTCCATCATCTCGCGGCCGCCGGAGGTGTGCAGCGTGAGCATGCCGATGGGCAGCGGCGCGAGCGACTGGACGGCCTTGGCGACGGTGTTCGGGATGTCGTGGAGCTTGAGATCGAGGAAGATGTTGAAGCCCTGGTCGGCGACGCGGCGCACGTAGTCCGGGCCGTGGGCGGTGAACATCTGGAGGCCGATCTTCACCCAGCGCAGGCGGCCGGAGAGCCGGCGCAGGATCGGCGCGGCTTCATCGGCGGTTTCGCAGTCGAGGGCGAGAATTAGGTCGCAGTTCATGGGAGGCGCGTGCGTAGTTTCGAGCGTTCCACCGCAGCGTTTTTCCCTGTGAACGCAAGCCCATCGATCGACGTCTTCGCGCCGGCCAAACTGAACCTGTACCTCGCCGTGACCGGCCGGAGGACGGACGGTTTCCACGACCTGGTCTCGCTGGTGGCGACATTGGATTTTGGTGACACGCTGCGCGCGACGCCGCGCGCGGCGGCGGGCGGGGCGGACACACTGGAGTGTGTCGCCCCCGGGG
>JAEZSJ010000049.1 GCA_023443985.1 Verrucomicrobiota bacterium
CCCCCGCCGCCCGCGGCGGAACCGAGCGCGCCCCGCGCCACCGCCATGCCCCGCTCGGTGCCCACGGCCGTGGTCACCGGCGCCCCGACCGCCGACCGCCGGCAGAAGCTCAAGATGCCCTTCGTCATCGGCGGCGCCGCGGTCGCCCTGTTGGTGCTGGTGTTCGTCATCCGCGCCATCCTTGGCGACTCCGACGAGGGCTCCACGGCCGGGACCGGCACGGGCCGGCCGGGCCAGACCGCCGCCGATGACCGCAACCTGATCCGCCTGATCGCCCTCGGAAACGTATGGGTGAAGGTCGAGCAGGCCGACGGCCGTGTGCTCTTCGAAGGCGATCTGCTGCGCGGCAACACCCGGGCCATCCTCCGCTCCGGCAAGGTCGCGGTCTCGTACGATGTGGGACGGAATCTCCAGATCGAGGTCCAGGGCCAGCGCTTCCGCATGAGCGTCGAGGGCCAGGGCCGCAACTCGATCGCCGAGCCCGCGCCCTGACCGGCCGCCGAGAGGCTCGGCGCCGCCCCGTGCGAGTCGCCACTGGCGGTGTCCGCGCGCGCCGCCCAAGCCCCGCGCCGGCGACACGCCGGCTTCTCTTCTGATTGCCGCCGCCGGCCGGCCGCACACCCTCCAAAGCCATGAATCCCGCCGTGCCCGCGCTGATCTTTCCCGCGATATCGCTGCTGTTCCTGGCCTACACCAACCGGTTCCTCGGACTCACGGCGGTGGCCCGGAAGATGTTGGCCGAGCACTTGGCAACACCGCAGCCCCACTGGGAGGTGCAGCTCATCAACATCCGCCGCCGCCTGCACTTGATCCGGCGGATGCAGCTCCTGGGGCTCGCGTCCTTCATCCTCGCGGCGCTCTCGATGGGCGCGATGGTGCACGAGCATCCGCAGTTCGGCGTCGGCCTGTTCGCGCTCTCGCTCGCCGCCTTCATCGGCTCGCTCGGGTTCTGCGTCCACGAGATCAAGCTCTCGATCGACGCCATCGAGGTGGAGTTCAAGCGGGCGAAGATCCCCGGCCTCTGAACCGCGACCAGAGCGGGAGGCGGGGCCGCCCCACCTCACCGATAGAGCGCGGTGACCGGCTGCGCCGTCAGCACGTTGTACTGACGGACCGCCAGCTGCCACCACTCCGAAAGCTCGGACTGCGGCCGGCGCCAGAGTTCGCGGTGCAGCCAGGTCATGCTCTCCGGATCGAGCAGCAACGCCCGTTTCTCGCGCGGCGACAGACGGCCGGGCCCCTGCGTCAGCAGCCGCTCGCGTAGGCCGAGGAAATACGCGCGGGTCGCGGCCGCGGGACGGCGCTGGCGCTGGAGGGACACGTGCAGCGCGTTGATGTACGGATCGAGCACCGCCTGCAGCAGGCCGTAGTCGTCGCGCAACTCCTCGATCGGACGCATGTGCCGGTAGCACTCGTCCAAGTTCTTCTCCAGGCGCCGGAGCTCGTAGGGTGGCCGCGACTCCTCGGGGAAGAGGAACATGCCCCAGCGGCGGGCCACCTGACCGATGCGCGTGCTTCCGAGGAGGATCGAGAGCGGGATCGAGAGCACCAGCCCCGCGACCACCGGGCTGAGCCACCAGAAGAACGACGGCAGCCGGATGTAGGTCGAGATCCCCCAGACCAGCCCGAACACCGTCTGTCCCCAATGGGTCAGGATCGCCTCGCGCCAGTCGTTGCCTTCCGCATCGCGCCGCTGCGTCACCCAGCCGACGCCCTGTCCCAACAATGTGAACACGACGAACTTCGAATGGAAGAGCATGTTGACCGGCGCCAGGAGCGACGACAGCAGCGTCTCCACCACGGCGCTGAGCACCATCCGAAGCCGGCCCCCGTACTCGGGATGCCGTCCCTCCTCGCGCCATTGCACGAGCACCCCGAGGACCTTCGGCAGGAACAGCATCACGAGCGTGAGGCCGAACAGGGCGAGCGTCTGCGGCAGCTCGAAGTAGAGCCCCCATCGCTCGAAGATGATCTCGCCCACGGCGTGGGCCCGTCCCGACAACGCCTGGTCCAGGACGTGGAGCGTGCTCAGCAGGAGGAAGAACAGCCAGAGCGGCGAGGCGACATAGCCCATGATCCCCATCAGGAGGTGGACCCGGCTGGCGCCCCGCAGCCCCTGCGCGAAGAGCAGCCACGAGTGCTGCAGGTTGCCCTGGCACCAGCGGCGGTCGCGTTTGGCGCTGTCGATCACGGAGGGCGGTCCCTCCTCGAAGCTGCCGTCGAGGTCGTAGGCCAGCCAGACACCGTGGCCCGCGCGCACCATCAGCGCCGCCTCGACGAAATCATGGCTGAGGATGCGCCCGCCGAACGGCTCCGTGCCCGGCAGGTCGGGCAGGCTGCAATGCTCCATGAACGGCGCCGTGCGGATCACCGCGTTGTGTCCCCAAAAATTCCCTTCACCCTGCTGCCAGTAGTTCAGGCCCGCCAGGAACACCGGGCTGTAGAGCCGGTTCGCGAACTGCTGCAGCCGCGCAAACAGCGTCTCGCCGCGGATCAGCCGCGGCACGCTCTGCAGGATGCCGACGGTCGGGTTCCGCTCCAGCAACTGCACCAGCCGCACAAGCGCGCGGCCCGTCATGATGCTGTCCGCGTCCAGGACGGCAAAATACCGGTAGCGGCTGCCCCAGCGGCGCAGGAAGTCCGCCACATTGCCGCTCTTCTTGTTGATGCCCTGACGGCGCTTCCGGTAGAAGATGCGCCCGAAGCCGCCCACCTGTTTGCAGAGCTCCACCCACGCGAGCTCCTCCTGGATCCATTTGTTGGGGTCGGAGGTGTCGCTGAGGATGAAGAAGTCGAAATGCGCCAGCTTGCCGGTCTCCTCGAGCGAGCGGTAGATCACGCGCAGCCCCTCGAACACCCGGCTGGAGTCCTCGTTGCACACCGGCATCACGACCGCGGTCGGAGCGAGCGGGGCGTTCAGGTCGTCCGCCGGGAGCGACCGCTGGATGCGCCGGAAATCCCCGCCGCGGTTGATCACGTAGAACCCGAAGAGCGCGTGGGTGAACCCCGTCGCCACATGTGCGAAGAGCACCACGAACAGCCCGAGCACCACCCCCTCGATGGGGCTCATGCGGCCGGGGCGCGCCCCGCTGTTCCACAAGAGATCGGCCATGAACCAGCCGGCCAGCGAAGTGAGCAGGAAGATCGTCGTGAAGAACACGAAACGCCGTTTCGCCACCCGGCGGCGATCGAGTCGTTCCGTGACGAAGAGCGTGGGGCCGGAGCGGGGCATCTTCAGCGGGTCTTGTAGAACAGCGCAGCCATCACCGCGGCGAATATCCCCCAGAGCAGGAGAAGCCGGATGAAGGGCCAGCGTTCCAGACGCTCGAGCGTGCCGCCGGCGGCCTCGGGCAGCACGCCGAGATCGATCTCGCGGGGCACCATGTTCGAGACCGCCAGGTCGGGGCCCGCCTGCAGCGCGCTCTTCTCCATCGCCACGCGGGCCTCCCCGGGGGTCCGCTCCGGATCGAGGAACGCATACGGCCAACGCGTCGGCATGTCGCTGAGCAGCATCGCCACCCGGGCCTGGGCGGCGAGGCGGCTCGCCGGCACGGCCCCCTCCCCCAGCTGCGAGGCGAACCACGCCTGCATCATCCGATCCGTCTCCTCCGCCGCCAGGCCCACCGGGTCGAGCGTCGGGTCGGCCTCGTGCCGGTGGGCGGCGCACTCCAGCACGCGCTCGATCACGCGGCTCTGGTGGAGACGGTTGTGGATCCGATGCGCACGGAGGTAGTCCTCAACGCGCACATACGCCGCGTTCCATTGGTCGAGCGTCCCGGTGCGGGGCTGAAATCCGCCCAGATGGGGCAGCGCGGCCGGGGGAGCTCCTGCGGGGAAAGTGGCGGATTCGTCGCTCAAGGCTCCCAGCGATAGCTCCACGTCTCGGTGAGGATGTCGTCCCCCCGGCGGAGGAACGCGCGCAACTCGACCGGCTTGCCACCGCCGTCGGGTTTGACCTCGAAGGCCAGCCGCCAGCTCCCGTCGTAGGGGTTCCGCTGGACGTTCACGCCCTCGAGGGTCGCGCCCTCGCCGACAGTCACCACGCCCTCGATCCCCTCGGTCAGACGGCTCAGCACGGAGCCGGCGAAATCGACGACGAAGCGTTTCAGGTCCGGCCGGTTCATCACCGTCGTCGGCCGCGTCGCGACCACCTGGCCGGCCGGCGGCCGCCGGCCCGCGTCGGTCATCCAGTGCAGGTCGTATTCGAAAGTATACGGTTCGCCCACCGCCGGGCATTTCTCGGGTGTCCAGAACGCCACGATGTTGTCCTGGGTCTCGTCCGGGGTCGGCAGTTCCACCAGCACGACCGAGCCGCGGCCCCAGTTTCCGACCGGCTCGACCCAGACGCTGGGCCGCTGGTGGTAGTGGGCCTCGAGGTCCTGGTAGTGGTCGAAGTTGCGGTCCCGTTGCAGGAGGCCGAAGCCGCGGACGTTCTCCGCCGAGAGGAAGGCGGTGTTCACCTGCCTGGGATTCTGCAGCGGGCGCCAGAGCCATTCGCCGCCGGCGTGGGCGACCAGCAGGCCGTCGGAATCGTGCACCTCGGGCCGGTAGTCGCCGTTCATCGTACCCGAGTTCTCGCCGTGCCAGAACATGCTCGAGAAGGGCGCCAGACCGAGCAGCCCGATCGTCTCCCGCAGATACAGCGTCGCCCGCACGCGCATGACGGTGTCGTCGCCGGGCTTGATCGTGAACCGATAGGCGCCGGTCACCCGCCGGCTGTCGAGCAGGGCGAAGACGACGACCTCCTTCGCCTCCGGCTCCGGCCGCTGCAGCCAGAACTCGCGGAAGACGGGGAACTCCTCGACCGGGGCGCCCGAGTCCACGGCCAGGCCGCGGGCCGACAGCCCGTAATGCTGGCCCCGGCCCAGTGCGCGGAAGTAGCTCGCCCCGAGGAACACCGCCAGCTCATCCAGATATTCGGGGCGGTTCAGCGCGTAGTGGAGCCGGAAACCCGCGTAGCCCATGTCCCGCGGAATCGGGTCATTGAAGTTGTTCTTCCCGTAGTCGAAGAACCGGCGGCTGAACGGAAACGCGATCTCGCGTTTCCCGTCCACCTCGTGGATCTGCACCGTCTCGTGGAAGAGCCAGCCGGGATGGAAGAACTGGACCTGGAACGGGAGCTGGTCCTCCCGCCAGAGGGAGCGGTCTGTCCGGAAGCGGATGTCGCGGTGCTGGTCGTAGTTGATCTTCGGTGGCAGAAGCCAGTCGGGCACCCGGCGCGGCTGCGGTTCGAACGGCCGGGCGGCGAGGTTCTTGGCGCGATACTGCAGCTCCTGGAAATCGAAGCCGAACTCCTCCCCGGCGCGGGCCGCGCACACCGCGAGGCAACAGGCCGCCGCGGCCAGGGTCGCACGACACATGCGGCGCCGGAGGGCACCGCCACGGGATTCGACGGACAATGGGCGTAGGTTCATCGTTCGAGGAAAAATCGGCGCTGTTTGTCGCTGATCGGCAGTTGCACCCGCTCCATCACCTTCAACAGATCCTCCCAGACGGTGCGCTTGGCGCGGTTCGAGTTGTTTCGGAGCAGGTACGACGGGTGATAGGTGACCATGACGGGGCGACCGGCAAACGTCTGCCAGCTGCCGCGGATCTCGCCGAGCGTCTTGAAACTGCCCGCACCGAGCAGGCCCGAGGCCGCCGTCGCCCCGAGCGCGACGATCACCTCCGGCTGCACGATCTCGAGCTGCGCCCGCCAGAACGGCAGGCAGAACGCCATCTCCTCGGCCGTGGGCGGCCGGTTGCCGATCTGCTCGAGCCCCGGCGGGGTGGGCATCTCCGGACGCCAGTTCAGGATGTTGCCGATGTACACCTGGTCGCGCTCCAGCCCCATGGCCTTGATCATCTTCGTGAGCAGCTGGCCCGCCGGCCCCACGAACGGCTCACCCTGCACCTCCTCTTCGGCGCCGGGCGCCTCGCCACAGAAGAAGATCTTGGCGTCGAGCGAACCCACCCCGAGCACCACCTTCTTCCCCGGCCGCACGTGGGCCCGGCAGACCGCGTGGTTCTCGACAAATTCCTTCAACCAGCTCCAACGCGCCGCCTTGTCGCCGACCGGAAGCTGGAAGGCCGGAGCGGGAGGAAACGCCGCCTCCGAACGCGCCGCGGCGACGCCGACCACGGGCTTCGCGACCATGGGCTCACGGCCAGCCCTCCCGGTCGTCCCGGGCGCCTCCACGGCGCGTGCCGGCCCCCCGTCGCGATCGCCGGCCGGACGGGCGGGGACTTCGTCACGGATTTTTGGTGACTCCGCCGCCGCGGACATCGGTCGCACGGGTTCGCCTGCGGGACCAGCCGGTGTCGGGACGACCGCGCCGGGCCCGGAGGTCCGTCTCGCCACGAGGGCGCGCAATGCCGCCAAGGTCTCGTCGGTGATCGCGACCGTCTTCTCGCCGGCCGCCTTCCGGCGCCGCAGTTCCTCCGCCACCGCGTGCAGGTGTTCGCGCAACGCCATGGCTCAACTCTGCCAGATCGGCTTCACCGGCACCGAGTCGGCCGGGGCGCCGGCCGCGGACTCGCCGCGCAAGGTCAGCAACCGGTCGACATATTTCGCCAACATGTCGAACTCGAGATTCACGCGCTCGCCAGCGCGCCGCCGGCCGAGGTTCGTCACTTCCATCGTGTGGGGGATCAGCCAGATCGAGAACCACTCGTCGGTCACCTCCACCACCGTCAGCGAGACGCCGTCGACGGCGATGCTCCCCTTCGGCACGAGCAGTCCGCGGTGCCGGGCCGGGTACCGCACGCGCAGGTAACGGTCCGCCCCGCGCGGCTCCAGCGTCTCAATTTCTCCGGTACAATCGATGTGGCCGGTGACGAAATGGCCGCCCATCTTGCCGTCGGGCCGCAGACTGCGTTCGAGATTCACCACCCCTCCGGGGGCGACCTGCGCGATGTTCGTCAACCGGACCGTCTCCTCGAGCAGGTCGAAACTGAGCTGGTTCGCCGTGCAGGAGACCACCGTGAGGCAGCAGCCGTTCACCGCGATGCTGTCGCCCACGTTCGAACCGGCCACCACGACCGCCGCCTCGATCACCAGCCGCCAAGCCGCGGCTTGGCGCTCGAATGAGACGACGCGTCCGATTTCTTCGACGATCCCCGTGAACATGGCGCCCAAGCATCGGGCTCCCGGTCGCCCCTGCAAATGCTTTCTGGACGCCTCCCCTCCCGGTTCCGGCCTCCGCCCGGTTCGGATGCCCGTCCATCCTCCGGAGCCACCTGCCGTCCCTTTCCGGCTTTCCTGCGTGGCCGGGCCGCCGCTTGATGCGGCATGCGCCATTTCCACCGTCTCGCGATCTCCGCCGGTCTCGTCTTCAGCGTGCTCCGAGCCGCACTCGGGACCGTGCCGGGCAGCATGGCCACACGGACCGCGGCGCTGGAGGCGTTCACGGCGCGGCGGGATGCCGAGGCGCAGGTCGCATTCGAACAGCTTCTCGCCGCCGATCCCGCCGACCACGAGGCGGTCTACCACCTCGGCCGGTTGGCCAAACGCCGCGGCGACTGGGCCACGGTCGCGGCGCAGTACCAGCGGTGCACGCAGCTCGCGCCCACGGTCGCACTCTACTGGGCCGATCTCGGCGAGGCATACGGCAAGCTCGCCACCAAAGCTGGCATCTTTCAGCAACTCGGCCTGGCCCGGAAATGCCGCCACGCGCTCGAGAAGGCGGTCGAGCTGGCGCCGGACAACCTCGAGTACCGCGAGGGCCTGATCGCGTACTATGAGCAGGCACCCGCCATCGCCGGAGGAGGCCGCGACAACGCGCTCGCCCAAGCCGCGGAGATCGCGCGGCTGGCCCCCTTCGCCGGGGCGATGATCTCCGGCGGCATCCACGCCCGCGCCAAGAACACCGCCGCGGCCGAAGGCGCCTACCGGGAAGCACTGCGCCTCGCCCCTGAAGCCGACGAGCCGCTGGCCGCGCTCGGTCTGCTCCACGCCGACGCCGCCCGCTTCGCCGAAGCGTTCGCCTGTTTCGACCAACTGCTCGCGCGCAACGCCGACAACTTCGCCGCCCTCTACCAACTGGGCAGGATCTCCGCCCTCTCGGGGGAACGCCTCGCCGACGGCGAAGCGGCGCTGCGCCGCTACCTGGCCCAGCCGAGCACACCGGCCGGTCAGCCGACCGCGGCGCACGCCCGCCTGCGGCTCGGGGAGATCCTCGCGCGGCGGGGCGACAAGACGGCCGCCCGCGCGGAGTTTGAGGCAGCACTCCAATTGGACCCGGCGCTCAAGCCCGCGGCCGACGGGTTGCGCAAGCTCGACAACTAGCGCACGGCCTGTCCTCCACGGTGGCGGGAGCCCGTCCCGGCCACCCACGGCACCGGCGCAGATCAAGCGGGCGGACAAAAACAAAAAGGCCGCGCCCCAAACTGGAGCGCGGCCGGGAAAAATCGGACCGTTATTTCTTCTCGGCCTTCGGGGCGGGCTCTTCGCCGGCCGCGGGCACGATCGGATTCTCGGAAACGACGTCGAACGAGAGTGTCACGGTCACATCGGCGTGCAGCTTGATGCTCGCCTCGTGCTTGCCGAGGGTCTTCACCGGCGAGCCGAGGTGGATGCGCTTCTTCTCGATGTCGAGGCCGGCGGCCACGAGCTTGTCGTGTAGGTCGTTGGCGGTGACGGAGCCGAAGAGCTTGCCACCTTCACCGGTCTTCACGGCGATCGCGACATTCACCTTCTCGAGCTGCGCGGCGAGCGCCTGGGCACCCTCGAGCTCCTGCGACTCGCGCACAGCGCGGCGCTGCTTGAGGGCTTCGATCTGCTTGCGATTGGCGGCAGTGATCGCGACGCCGATCTTCTGCGGCAGCAGATAGTTGCGGGCATAGCCGTTGCGAACCTTCACTTGGTCGCCCTCGGCGCCCAGGCCCTCGACGGGCTTGATCAGGAGAATCTCGGTATGGGACATGGCGGTCGGTTTGAGTTGAAAGGGGTTTCCGGAAGATCTGGGCGGCAGAGTTGGGGCGGCGAGAGGTTCGGCGCGCAAGCCACTTGTCATCAAAACCTAGAAACGAATCGGATGGATAAGGCGTTAACCTGTGGAAGAGAACGTTTGGTGGTGAGCCGGACGGTATCCCAGAACCCCACCGCCCCTGTCAACACAGCTTTCTGCATCAACCCAACCGCGCTGAAGTGCGACCACGGATTCGGCCGGTCCCGGGTTCAGGCGGCCGCCGCGTCGCCCACGGTTTCTCCGCCGGGCCCGCTCAGCGCGGGGGATGCCCGCGCGACCGCGCCGGGCCGCCGAGGTACCGCGCCGCGCTCACTGCCGCGACTCCGCTCCAGCTCCCCGTCCCCGACCGCGCCAAAAAAGCAAGGGGAGCAGACCCAGTTTGTTTATGAGTTTACTAAACTTTCCATTTTTGGTTTGTTTTATCCCTACTAAACTGATCTACTTTACCCATTCACCCATGAAGATCTCCAAACGCTGCGAGTACGCGCTTCGTGCGCTGATCAATCTCGGTATCGCTGCCGAGGTGGGTCGCTCGCTCGTACAAATCTCGGAGCTGGCGGACCACGAACAGATGCCGGTGAAGTTTCTGGAGCAGATCATGAAGGACCTGAAGGCGCACGGGTACGTGGCGACCGAACGCGGCAAGTTCGGCGGCTACCGCCTGAATCGCGCCGCCTCCGCCATCCCCATCGGCGAAGTCGTCCGCTTGCTGGACGGCCCGCTCGCCCCCATCGGCTGCGTGAGCCAGACCGCCTACGAGAAATGCTCCTGCCCCGATGAGGCCCACTGTGGCCTGCGCATGATCATGCTCGATGTGCGCAACGCCATCGCCGGCATCATGGACCGCTACACCGTCGCCGACCTCGTCGCCGTGACGCTGCGCAAGATGCGCGCCGACGGCATCGTCCATCCGCTCGCCGAATCGCCCACCCCACAGCCGGGCGCCACGCGGCGCTACCGCCCACGTCCGGCCCCAGCCGGCCGCACCGCGCCGACCGAGGGAATCCTCGCGTCGCTGATCCCCGAATACTCGATCTAGCCCCGCCCGTCATGTCGGACCAACCCAACCAACCGCAACATTCCATCCTGCCCACACCGGACTGGCTGGAAGTTGTTCGCGAGAAAGTCGAAGGCCTGCGCTACGGCGTGGTCCAGATCGTCGTGCACGACGCCATGGTCACGCAGATCGAGCGCACCGAGAAAACCCGCCTCGATCCCGTCCGCTCGCGCTGAGCCCCTCCCTTTCGCCTTCCGGCACCTCCGGCGGCTTCCGCTCCCAACGCACTCCTCCTTCAACTGACCCGACCACGGGAAGTTCCCATGAAGAACCAGCCAGAGACCGACTCCCATGTGGAACTCCACCTCCCTCCGTCCCATCGGCGCCGCCGCGGCCCTGCTGCTCCTGGTGAGCACCTCCGCTGACGCCGCCATCGAATCCGCCGAACTCCAGGCCCTGCGCGAGCAGATCCGCCTTCTCGACCAGAAAAACCGCGTGCTCGAACGCCAACAGGAACTCAAGGACGACGCCTCCGCCGAGTCCGCGAAAAAGCAGCCGGTCGTCACCGCCGGCGCAGGCGGCTTCGCGCTCACCTCGGCCGACAAGGCCTTCGACCTGAAGCTGCGCGCCCTCGCCCAAGCCGATGCCCGCTTCTTCGTCAGCGGCGACGGCATCCCCGGGAACAACCAGTTCCTCCTGCGCCGCACCCGCGCAATCATCACCGGCACCGTCGCCAAATATTTCGATTTCGCGCTCGTGCCCGAATTCGCCGGCATCGATGGCACCACAAAGGCCAGCACCTTCAGCGTCGTCGACGCGTGGATCGCCACGAAGGTCCGTCCGGCTTTCAACGTGAAGTTCGGCAAGTTCATCTCGCCCGTCGCCCTCGAACCCGGCGCCGATCGGCTCTTTGTCGAATCCTCGTTCGTGAACACGCTCCTGCCCAACCGGGATTTGGGCGTGGAGCTCTACGGCTCACTCGCCGACGGCTTGGTCGAGTATCGAGTGGGCGTTTACAACGGAGCGCGCAACAACGTCGGCTCGCTCGGCGGGGACTTGAACGACAACAAGACCTTCGCCGGCCGCGTCACCGTCGCGCCTTTCACCAAATCGACAGGCTTCGCCAAGGGCCTTGGGCTCGCCATCGGCGCCAGCTCCGGCTCCGAGAACGGCGCGCTCCAGAACCTCGTCACCAACGGCCAGCAGACGCTCGCCAATCTCGGCTCTCTCGCCGGGGTGGGCAACCACACCCGTGTCTCGCCCGCGGTGTTCCTCTACAGTGGCCCGTTCTCGTTTGTCTCCGAGTACGCCTGGGAACGTCACGCACTTGTCCGCACCGCCGCGCCGCTGAACCGGTTCACCGCCACCAACGACGCCTGGCGTGTCTCCGGCGGCTACGTCCTCACCGGCGAAGACTCCACCGCCCGCGGCGTCACCCCGAAAGCCAATTTCGATCCCGCCGCCGGCACCTGGGGCGCCTTCGAGCTCGTGGGCCGCGTCAGCAGCATCGACCTCGACCGCGAACTCTTCGTCGCCGCGGCCAGTGGCGGCGGCGGCCTGAGCTCCACCACGAACGCCACCGGCGCCACCGCCTACGGTCTCGGCCTCAACTGGTACCTCAATCGCAACCTGCGTTTCCTGCTCAACTACGAGCAGACCGTCTTCGACGGCGGCGGCGCCGCCAACACCCCAGTGGCCGACTCCGAGCGCGCGCTTTTCTCGCGCCTTCAGGTCTCGTTCTGAACCGCCCCGCATCCACGACCTTCTTCCCTCTTTCGCCATGAAACTTTCCCATCTCCTCGCCACCACGCTCGTCGCCGGCGCCGCGCTCGTCGCCACCGCCAAGGACGTGCAGCTCCTCAACGTCTCGTACGATCCCACGCGCGAGTTCTACGTCGAGTTCAACCAGGCCTTCGCCGCCCACTGGAAGGCCCGGACCGGCGACACCGTCACCGTCAAGCAATCACACGGCGGCTCCGGCAAACAGGCGCGTTCCGTGCTCGACGGCCTGCCGGCCGATGTCGTCACCCTCGCCCTCTCCGGCGACATCGATCCTCTGGCAAAGCTCGGCAAGCTCCTGCCGGAGAACTGGCAAGGCCGCCTGCCGCTCAACTCCGCGCCGTACACGAGCACGATCGTCTTCCTCGTGCGCAAAGGGAACCCCCGGCAGATCAGGGACTGGGACGACCTCGTGAAACCGGGCGTGTCGGTCGTCACGCCCAACCCGAAGACCTCCGGCGGCGCCCGCTGGAACTACCTCGCCGCCTGGGAATACGCCAAGCGAAAGCACGGCAGTGATGACGCCGCCAAGGACTTCGTCGGGAAGCTCTTCAAGAACGTGCCCGTGCTCGATTCCGGCGCCCGTGGCGCCACGACGACGTTCGTGCAACGCGGCATCGGCGACGTCTTCCTGTCGTGGGAAAACGAAGCCTTCCTCGCCCTCAAGGAATTCGGGACCGACTCCTTCGAACTCGTCATCCCGTCGCTGAGCATCCTCGCCGAGCCGCCGGTCGCGGTGGTGGACAAAGTCGTCGATCGCAAAGGCACCCGTGCCGTCGCCCAAGCCTACCTTGAGTTCCTCTACTCCGAGGCCGGGCAGAAGATCGCCGCCAAGAACTTCTACCGGCCGACTAGCCCGGCGGTGGCCGCGAAGTACGCGCAGCAGTTCGCCCAGGTCGAACTCTTCACCATCGACCAAGCCTTCGGGGGCTGGACCAAGGCGCAGCAGACCCACTTCGCCGACGGCGGCGTGTTCGACCAGATCTACGCCAAGTAACCATCCTTCAACGTCGCCCGCCGGCCCGCGCCGGCGGGCCCCGCGCCCGCCCTCTCTCCACCGTGTCCTCCTCGTCCACCATCCGCCCGCGGCCGTTCTCCGATGCCGTGCTCGACCGCCTCGCCCGGCTTTCGCCGCGCGCCGAACGATCGGCTTCGCTCTTCGCCGCGCCCCTCGGGCCCGATGAGCACGGCCTCTATCTGCCGCGGTTCGTCGCCTTCGGGCCCAATAGCACCGATGCCGATGCGCGCCTCTCCGTCCTCGCCGGCTTCGACGAGAACGACGCAGCCTCCAGCCTCGCCGCCTTCGATCTGCTCGATTTCGCCACGGCCACGCCCGCCGCCATCGGCGGCATCGTGCTCGATGTCGTGCCGGTGGTGAACCGCGGCGGCGGCGATCTCTGGTCCGCGCCTTGGCTCACCGCCGGTCGGCCGGAACTGGCGCTGCTCGAGCGCGAATACCGCCGGCTCGCTCCTCACGCCGTGATCGAGCTGCGCTCGGGCGCCTTCCGGTTTCCCCAAGGCCTCGTGCGTGGCGACTCGCTCACCCACTGGCTCGAAGGCGCGGCTCCCACGCTCTTCGCGGCCGGGTGGCTCGAGCAACCCCTCAGCCGCCTTTTCGGCGAAGGGCTGGAGGGGCTCGTGCCCGACCTGCCCTTCCGCCCGCTCGAGCTGCAGCTCACGCTCGGGCGCGATGCCGATGGCAACGCCGCCGCCCTGCGCGCGATCGTCCAACGTATCCGCGGGCTGCTTGCCCACGCCCAGTATCTCTGAGCTCCCGCGCCCATGAGCCTGCTCCTCGCCCCCGCCCTCACCGTGAGCTCGCCACTCTCCAGCCTGTTGGCCGCCTTCCGGCAGCTCTCCGCCCGTCATCCGGAGCTGCTGGGCCTGACCGTGGGCGAGATCGGCGATTCCACGCAGGACGGCGGTCCGCTCCTGCGCTACACTTGGCGCGGTCCACGCGGCGGCGGTGAGCGCCTCAAGCTCGCGCTGTTTGCGGGTATCCACGGCGATGAGCCGGCTGGTGGCTGGGCGTTGCTCGACTTCGCGGCCGCGCTGCTCGCCGAACCCGCGTTGGGTGAGGGCTTCGAGTTCGTCTTCTATCCCTGCCTGAATCCGGTGGGCCTCAACCGCGGCACGCGCACGAACGCCGCCGGGCTCGACCTCAACCGCGAGTTCTGGCGCGGCTCCGCGCAAGCCGAGGTCCGCCTCGTGGAACGCGAGTTGGCCAACGAAGCGTTCGATGGTCTCATCGCACTCCACGCCGACGACACCAGCCACGGGCTCTACGGTTACGCCCGCGGTCGCCTGCTCGCCGAAGAGCTGCTCCGGCCCGCGCTGCTCGCCGCCTCCGCGGTCCTGCCGCCGAACCACAGCGCCACGATCGACGGCTTCCCGGCCGAGCTCGGGCTGATTCGCGAGTGCTTCTGCGGCGTGCTCGCGGCCCCGCCGGAGCAGCGCCCCCAGCCCTTCGAGATCATCTTCGAAACTCCCGCGCTCGCTCCGCTCGCCGCCCAGCGCGCGGCCACCGTGCGCGCCCTGCTCAGCGTCGTCGAAAACTACCGCCGCTTCATCGCCTATGCCGCCGGCCTCTGACCACGCCATCGATCCGCGCGTCGATCTCGAGATCCGCGACAAACCTGTGCCGCGGGGTTCGGGGCGCGCGGTGCTGCCGGGCTTCAGCCTCTCGCTCGGCTACACGATCTTCTACCTCAGCCTGATCGTGCTCATCCCGCTGTCGGCGGCATTCCTGAAGACCTTCGGGATGACGTGGGCGGAGTTCTCCGCCGCGGTCTTCTCCGAGCGCGTGGTCGCCGCCTACCGGTTGAGTTTCAGCGCTTCGCTGCTCGCCGCCGGCCTCAACGCCGTCTTCGGCCTGTTGTTGGCGTGGGTGCTGGTCCGGTATCCATTTCCCGGGCGCCGGGTGGTCGACGCGTTGGTCGACCTGCCGTTCGCGCTCCCCACCGCCGTGGCCGGCATCGCGCTCACCGCGCTGTACGCAAAGAACGGCTGGATCGGCACCTGGCTCGAGCCGCTCTGGGCGAAAACCGTCGGGGCGCTCCCCTCCCTCTCGTGGGTCGGCCCCAAGCTCGCCTACGACCGCCCCGGCGTCGTGATCGCCCTCACCTTCATCGGGCTGCCCTTCGTCGTGCGCACGCTGCAACCGGTTCTGGAGGAGCTGGAGCCGGAGCTCGAAGAGGCGGCGGCCACGCTCGGCGCCTCGCGCTGGCAGACGATCACCCGGGTGCTCGTGCCCGAGGTGTTTCCCGCACTGCTGACCGGCTTCGCGCTCTCGTTTGCGCGTGCATTGGGTGAATACGGCTCGGTCGTCTTCATCTCGGGCAACATGCCCCACCGCACCGAGATCGTGCCACTGCTCATCATCACCAAACTGGAGCAGTACGACTACCGCGGCGCCACAGCCCTGGCCGTGATGATGCTCGTGGCCTCCTTCGTCCTGCTCCTCGCCATCAACCTGCTCCAGAAATGGAGCCGCCGCCATCACCGCATCTGAACGGCGGATCTCGTCGAACTCCTGCCTCTTCCCTTCCGGTTCCGCCTTGGCACCATGTCCGCCGCTCCCACCCGCTCCCTCGCCCACCACTCCGCCACGGCCCCGCGCGCGACGCACGACCCACTCTGGGTCCGTGTGCTGCTAACGGTCGCCGCGCTGCTCTTCGTGATCCTGTTCCTCGTGCTGCCGTTGGCGACGGTATTCACCGAAGCCCTGCGCCGCGGCGTGGGCGCATACCTCGCCGCCTTCGTCGAGGCCGAAGCGCTCGCCGCGCTCAAACTCACGCTGCTTGCCGCCGCGATCTCCGTACCGGCCAATCTCGTCTTCGGTGTCGCCGCCGCGTGGGCGATCGCCAAGTTCAATTTCCGCGGGAAGAGCGTGTTGCTCACGTTGATCGACCTGCCCTTCGCGGTCTCGCCGGTCATCTCCGGCCTGATCTATGTGCTGTTGTTCGGTCTGCAGGGCTGGTTCGGCCGATACCTCGCCGCCGGCGAGCACCCTTGGCTCGGGGCGTGGCTGAACTCGTTCGACATCCAGATCATCTTCGCCGTGCCGGGCATCGTGCTCGCCACGATCTTCGTCACGTTCCCCTTCGTCGCCCGCGAGCTCATCCCGCTCATGCAGGCACAGGGCACCGACGAGGAATACGCCGCGATCACCCTCGGCGCGAGCGGCTGGCAGACGTTCCGCCGGGTCACGCTGCCGAACATCCGCT
>JAEZSJ010000084.1 GCA_023443985.1 Verrucomicrobiota bacterium
GCCCGCGACCGCGGCGGACCCGCTTGCCAACCCGCCGGCCCCCGGCAGCCTGCCCGCGTGAAACAACGGAAGCCCGACCACGCCCACCTCCTCGGCGTCGGCCTCGACAACCAGGACGGCCACAAGCGGATCACCCGCAGCGAGCAGTTCACCCTCCTCGGCGGTTCGCAGGAGACGCACGAGCGTATGACGGAGACCGTTGTGAAGACCTTCGAGGACCTGAAGCAGCGCGGCAAAGACCTGCGCGAGGTCGAGCCGAAGGAACTCTCCGACATCCTCCGCAAGAACACCCCGCGCGAGTAGTCCCGGCGGCGCCCGCCGGTCGGGCATCACCGGAGATTCGGATGCGCCGGCACCTGGTGTGCCCGGCCGCAGCTCCGGCAATCCGCCGTCTGGAACCCGAGCGGCAACGGCACCCCGGCGATGAGGAACGCCGCCCCGGCCGGACCGAGCACCCGCACCGCCACCTCGCGGGAGCCGCAGTGCGGACAAACGAGCAGGCCCTCCTCGGGCGGCGGCTCGCGCAGGATCGACAACGCATCGGCGACATCCGCCTCCGCCACCGCCAGCTTCACCCCGCCGATCACCGGTCCGTAAAACCAGTAGGTCGCGACCGTCGCCTCGTCGCGCAGCTCCACCTCGAGGCCTGCGCTCTGCAGGCGCGACGCGGCCAGGTTGGCAAGTTCGAGCACGGGGTACGAGGCGATGACTCTCATCGGCGGGGCGGCCGGGCCACGGTCGCGTGCGCGGCCGCGCTTGGCAAGCGTCGCGACGGATCAACGGCCGCCGGCCGGGCCGAGCACCTCGCGCAACACCCGGCCGAACTCCGCGAACTCGTACGGCTTCGCCACGCGTCCGCGGAATCCGTATTCGCGATAATGAGCCAGCACGGGATCGCTCGAGTACCCGCTCGACACGATCGCTCGGACGTGCGGATCCGCCGCGCGGATCCGCTCCAGCGCCTCCAACCCGCCCATCCCGCCGGGGATCGTGAGGTCCATCACCACCACGTCGAAACCCTGCCCGGCCTCCCGGGCCACGCGATAGCGTTCGACCGCGGCCGCGCCGTCGGCGACCACCTCGACCGCGCACCCCAGCCGGCGCAGGAGCGTGGTGGCGAGTTGCCGGATCGGCGCTTCGTCGTCCATGAAAAGCACCCGCGCCCCCAGCGCCGTCGTGGGGGCCGGCGACGCCGACTCCGCGACCGGCGCGCCGTGCTCGGCGGCCGGCAGGTGCACGATGAACGTCGAGCCGCGCCCCTGCACCGACTCCACCGCGACGTGGCCCTTGTGCTTGCGCACGATCGAGTAGACCGTCGCCAACCCAAGGCCGCTGCCGGTCTGCTTCGTCGTGAAATAGGGCTCGAAGACGCGGGCGAGATGCTCCGGCCGGATCCCCGCTCCCGTGTCCGAAACCGCGATCTGGAGGTAGGCGCCCGGGACGAGTGGCGGCAGCTCGCCCGCCGCGATCCGCCGGTTGCGCCCCACGATCCGCACCGTGCCGCCGGCGGGCATCGCCTGCACGGCGTTGATCACGAGATTCTGCACCACCCGGCCGATCTGCGCCTTGTCCACATCCGCCGGCCATAGGTCCGCCGCGAGGTCGAACTCCGCCTTCACCTTCGCCCCGTGCAGGGCGAAACGCGTCGCCTCCGTCAGGATCTCGGGCAGCCGCACCGCCGCGCGCACCGGATCGCCGCCGCGGGCGAACGTGAGCAGCTGCTGGGTGAGGTCGCGCGCCCGCAGCGCCGCGCGTTCCGCATCCCGCAGCGTGCGCCCGAGCTCGCTCTCCGCCTCCACGTCGAGCAACGCGAGCGCGAGGTTGCCGAGCACCGCGGTGAGGATGTTGTTGAAATCGTGCGCGATCCCGCCGGCGAGCAACCCCACGGACTCCAGCTTCGACGCGCGCCCGAGCTCCTGCTCGAGCCGCTCCCGCGCGGTCACATCGCGAAACACGAGCACCGCGCCGGTCACCGCGCTGTCGGCCGCGTGGATCGGCGCGCAACACCCCTCCACGAACCGCCGCCCGCCGTCGCGGACGACCAGCTCGGCATGCGGCGGCAGCTCGACCACGGCGTCGCCGCGCAGCACGGCCGCAAGCGACACCGGCACCGCGTCGCCGCCCGCCCCCACGCGGAGCAGACAGATCTCGTCGAGCGGCCGGCCGGCCACCGCCTCCGCCGGCCATTGCGTGAGCGCGGCCGCGGCTGGATTCATGAACTGGACACGGCCGGAGGTGTCCGTCGTCACCACGCCCTCGGCCATCGCCCGCAGCGTCACCGCGAGCCGCTCCTTCTCGGCGGCCAGCTCCGCCTCGGCGCGTTTGAGGTCCGAGAGGTCGACGAGCACGACGACCGAGCGCCGCAGATCGGGGTTCTCGCCCGGCTGGCCGAGCCACCAGCGCAACAGCATGTGCCGTGGCCGGCCGCGCAGGTCGCGGATCCGCGCCTCGGTCCCGAGCGTGTCGCGCCCCTGCGCGATCGCCGTGAGGATCTCCCGCATCACCGCCAGCGTCTCCGGCGTGTCGAGCCACGACCGCTCGCTGCGCAGCTCCTCGCGCGTGCCGGCCCCGAGCACCTGCAGCGCCATGTCGTTGCAGTCCACCAGCTCGACCAGCGACGCGCCGTGGCGCGCCGCCTCCGGCGCCGCGGCCAGATGGGCCGCGAGATCCTGGACCCCCTGCGCCCGCAGCTCCGCGAACCAGCGGCCCACCGCCCCGAAGTTCGCCTCCACCATCGCCACCGGGGTGTGCTGGAACAGCGTGCGGTAGCGCAGCTCCGACTGCCGGACCTCCTGTTCGGCCGTGCGGGTCGCGGTCACGTCGACCACCACGCCGACGAGCTCGAAGCGGTTGTAGGCGGTGCGCTGGATGGAGACGCGTTCAAAGAGCCAATACGTATGGCCGTCCACCACGGCGCGGAACTCCTGCTCGTAGCCGGGCGCGCCGGCGCGCAGGGCGGCCGCACTCCGGCGGTTCATCTCGGGGTATTCGGCCACGCCGGCCTCGTCCCAGTTGAGCGCGGTGCGCGGATCCGGCTCCGCGGGGCCGAAGAGCTTGTGGTACAGTCCGGACCCTGGCACGTAGACCAACCAGACCAGCTCGCCGTCGGGCTGCTCCTCGACCTCGGCGCGCCACAGAAGGCAGTCGACCACGTCGAAGATGCGCTTGAGCTGGCGCTCGTGCTCGAGCTTTGCGCTCTCCGCCTCGTGCCGCGGCGTCACATCCGTCACCACGCCCACGAGGTTCCACTCGCCCGGCGCCACGGGCTCGACCGCGACCTGCTCGTGCAGCCAGCGCCGCCGCCCGTCGACGGCGAGCGCCTGGAATTCCTGGGTGTAGCTGCTCTGCCCGCCGAGGATCGCCCGTGCTGCCGCCTGGTCGATCTGCCGGTCGGTCCGGGCGTCGACCACCCGCTCCCACCGGAAGAGCATGGAAGATCCCGGATCCTCGCCAAAGACCTCGCGGTACAGGCCGGACGGGGGCACGAACATGGTCCAGTGGAGGACGCCGTCGCCCCGGTCGATCACCCGCGCCTGCCACAACATGCAGTCCACCACCCGCAGGATGCTCGCCAGTTGCGACTGGTAGGAGCGTTGCGCCTCCTCCGCCTCGCGCCGGGCCGACACATCGATCACCACGCCGGCCAGACGCCAGACCTCCGGCGCCGTGCGGGTGATCGTCACCTGTTCGTGGAGCCAGAGCACCCGGCCGGGCAGGAGCACACGGAAGTCCTGCGCGTAGCCGGCGGCGCCGCCGAGCACCGCCGCCGTGGCGCGCGCGTCCATCTCCTCGTTCTCCGGCACCGCCACGCGCCGCCAGTCCAGCCGGCACGGCGTGCCGGCCGGCGGATCGCCGAAGATCTGCTGATACAGCACCGAGCGCGAGGTGACCGAGTCCCAGAAGAGCCCGCCGTCGATCATGCGCCGCGCCTCGCCGCGCCACAACAGACAGTTCGCCGCGGAGAGCAGGTGCTGCAGCTGCGCCTCCTCCTCGCGACGGCGCTCCTCCGCCTGCCACTGCAGCGTGATGTCGACCACCACGCCGGCCAGCGCCCACTCGTCCGGGCCCGCCGGCCGGATCGTGACCTGCTCGCGCAGCCAGATGTCGCCCTGTGGTCGCGGCACGTGGAACTCCTGCTCGTATCCACTCCTTCCCTCGATGATCGCGCGCCGCGCCGTCGCCGTGATCGTCTCGATCTCCGGCACCCCCACCTCGGCCCAGCGCAGCTGCGGCCGGGCGCCGGGTTCTTCGCCGAAAAGGGTCCGGAACAGCTCCGAACGGGGCACGAAGAGCTCCCACGCGAGCGCGCCCCCCTCCCGGCGC